>JAEDGL010000072.1 GCA_016297535.1 Clostridia bacterium
GCAGGTTTGCTCATCCAGCTGGCTGAGCAGGCTGGCCAGGTTGTTTTCAATCTGCTGCGCCACCTGCTGCTGCAATTCCACTGCCGCACCGGTGGGCACCAGCAGCACCGTGCGGCGGTTTTGCTGGCTGCGCTGGCGGATGACCATGCCCTTCTCCTCCAGCTGGTTAACCATGCGGTTAACCTGCTGCTTTTTCATGGTGGAGCGCGTAATCAGCTCGCTCAGCTGCACGCCGCCGTGTTCCAGTACAATGGCCAGCAGCAAAAACTCCGTCTGCGACAAAGCCTCCACATGCAGCGCACGGATACGGCGTGAAATTTTTTCGTTGTACAGGCGGTGAAAAATCAGCATCTGGCGGCTGAGCTGCCGGGTTTGATCCAACATGGCACAACGCCTCCTCGCGGTTTGTGTCCATTCTGTAAACTTGGGTTTACAATCGTTGACACCGTTCATCAAGCGGGTATAATAGTAAATGAACATTTACCGTCATTGTTTTCTTACAAACAATATTGTAAAAAGAAAACAACGGATTGTCAAGAACGGAGGAAGAAGGCATGTTTGGCAACAAGCTTGGAAAAATCGAAAAAATGGTCAGCAAAAACCAGCCGGAAAAGCTGGAAGGGCTGCTGAAGGACAAGGATCTGAACGTGGTGCTCGCCGCCATCGACGGGCTTGGAAAGTGCACGGGCGATGTGGCCTTTAACGCGCTGGTGCCCCTGATTCTCAGCCCCGATGTACAGGTGCGCGTTCACGCGGTGGATGCGCTGGGCACGATGGGCCTGCCCAAGGCGCGCACCTTCCTGCTGCATCAGAAGGAGACGGAAAAGGAGCCGCCCGTACTGAACGCCATCGAGGAAGCGCTCAAAAAGATCAGCGTGAAGGTGTAATACCGTTCCCCCAGTCCGCTATGGGCTGGGGGGTTGGTTTTTCAGCTGAAAAACAGCGCTCGGATATCCTCCTCGGTCAGGTTTTTCAGCTCTGTTTCGCCCGCCATAACCACGCGGTCGAAAATGGCGCGCTTGCGCGCGGAGAGATCGGTTACCTTTTCCTCGATGGTACCCTGCGCAATCAGGCGCAGCACATCCACATCCCGGGTCTGGCCAATGCGGTGCGCCCGGTCCGTGGCCTGATCCTCGGTGGCAGGGTTCCACCACGGGTCGTAGTGGATCACCAGATCCGCGCCGGTCAGATTGAGACCGGTGCCGCCCGCCTTGAGGGAAATCAGGAACACCTTGCCCTCGCCGCCGTTAAAGCGGTCGCACAGCTGCTGGCGCTGCTCCGGCCTGGTTTCGCCATCCAGGTACAGGCATTGTACGCCCTCGCGCCCAAGGCGCTTGCGGATGATCTGCAGCATACCCACAAACTGCGAAAAGATGAGCATGCGCCGCCTGGAGGCAATGGCGTTGTGCACGGTTTGCACCAGCAGCTCCAGCTTTCCGCTGGTGCCCTCGTAATCGGCAAGAAAGAGCCTGGGATGGCAGCAGACCTGGCGCAGCTTGAGCAGTATGCTCAGCACCTGCATCCTGGCGCGCGGAAGGGAGCCATCCTCCAGAGCCTGTCCCACATGCTGGCGCAGGGTTTGCATCAGGCTGTCGTACACGCGGGTCTGCTCGGGCGTCATGGCGGCGTACAGGCATTGTTCGCGCTTTCTGGGCAGATCCTTGAGCACTTCATCCTTGAGACGGCGCATCAGGAACGGGCGGATACGCTCGCGCAGCTCCTCGGCATGCTCGCCTCCGCCGTAGCGGCGCAGGAAGGACGCCTGCGTGCCCAGATAGCCGGGCAGGATAAAATCAAAAATGCTCCACAATTCGCCGGTATGGTTTTCCATGGGCGTGCCGGTCAGCGCAATGCGCACCTGCGCGTTCAGCTCCTTGGCCGCCACCGCACCCAGCGACTGGGCGTTTTTCACGCTCTGCGCCTCATCCAGCACGGCAAAGCGCAGAGGGATATCCTTGAGATAGTCGATATCGCGCCGCAGAAGCGGATAGCTGGTGAGGATAACGTCCACATCCTCCTCCTGCCTGAGGCTTTCGATGGCCCGGCGGCGCTCATCTCTTGCGCCGGTAATCACGCGCACCACCAGCGTTTCATCAAAGCGCTTGAGCTCGGCCAGCCAGTGATAGGTAAGCGAGGTGGGCGTTACGATCATGCTTTTCTGCGTGCCGTCGCGCCGCTTGGCCGCAGACAGTGCGGCAATGATCTGCACCGTTTTGCCAAGGCCCATCTCATCGGCCAGAATGCCGCCCATGCGTGCCTCGTAAAGGCTGAACAGCCAGCCCGTACCGCGCTTTTGATAATCCTGCAGCTTGCGCTGAAGCTTCGCGGGCACGTACTGGTCCACCACGGGCCGGCTGTCGCCCAGCGCGCTCATCGCGGCCTCCACCTCTACATCGGCCTCGGTTCTTGCGCCCGCCATGCGCAGCATGCTCACCATGTAGGCAGCGCGGTACGCGCCAAAGCTGAGCTCGCGCGCCTCCTCATCCGCCCGCGGGTCATCCAGCGCCGCGGCGTCCAGCAGCTCCTGCACCACGGGGGCAAGGCCGCTTAAATCGCGCACATCCAGAAATTCGCCGGTTTTCAGGCGCACATACTGCTGCCGCTGCGCCACGGCCTGCAGAATGGGCAGCACCTCCGGCAATGCTTCTCCATCCTCCAGAAGGGAAAACACCAGCCTGCCGCCCCGCATGTGGAACGATGCCCTGGCATTCAGCCTGCGCGGCTTTACCTTTTCAAAGGCGGTGGAGGCATACACCGTGCACAGCCTGTTGAGCTCCGCTACCCCCTGCGTGCAAAAAGCGAGGATATCGCGCGAACGCCTGAGCACAATGCGCCCGCTGCGCACGGAAAACCCCGCGTCGGAAAAGAAACGCAGCAATTCGCTCTCGGCGCGTCCGTCGCGCAAAAGCAGACGGCCGTCCTCCAGCGTGGGCACACCCGCGCGTACAGGGGCCCCATCCCCGGTTTTTTCGGGCATTTCCTGGCTGAAGGGATGCAAAACCGTTTCGCCGTAATGAAACTCCACCCGCGCTTCCACATTGCCGCCAACCAGATCCAGATAGGTTACCGCCCGGAACGGCGCGGTAATCAACCGGGCCCGCAGCTCCGGCGAGGGCGCCACGGTGCCCACGGTGGATAGCGCGGGCAGGAGCGTGGCCAGGGTATCCTCCGCATCGCGCGCGGGATAGCGAAAGGCCGTGCCCTCGCTGCAAAGCAGGCGGCAAACGCGCGCCTGCGTGCTGTGCAGATGCACCACCTTGCCCTCATAGAGCACATAGCGCCCGTCCGGCGTAATCAGGCGCAGGCTCTCTGCCCCCTCGGCGCTTACGCTGAGCTCCGTGGGCGAGAGCGCTACGGAAAAGCACAGGGGCAGCTCCATCGTGCGCACGCCGGATTGCAGCTGCTTCTGATCCTCGCACAGCAGCACAAAGCTGTGCGTTTCAAAATAGCGAAGGGCGCTGTGCAAAAGCGCGCCGCTCATCAGCACAAAGCGTCCGTCACAGGCAGGGCCGCGCTCGCGCTCGTCATAATCAATGGTGATGCCGTCCTCCCAGTCGCGCAGGGTGCGCGCCCTGAGCGGGATATGGTTCATGAGCAGGGTCAGCATGCGCTCATCCTCGCGGGAAAAGCGCATTACGCCGGGGCGGTAGGCAAATTTTTCCGAAAGGGGCAGATTGGCGCCCAGCGCATAGCAGGTAAGCAGGTCGGCAATGCTCCTGACGGCATACAGCCGCTCCTGTCCGGCGGACAGGCCAAGCCCCACCCTGCCATCGCCATACAGGCGCAGCGTGGCCTGAAGGCGGATGGTTTCGCCCCCCGGCATGGCACGTCCCAGCGCCAGCAGCATCTGCTCGCCCAGCGCCAGCTCGTTTTCCTGCTGCATGTGAACAAGCCGTCCATCCTCGCGCGCCTTCAACACGGCGGCCACCGCATGGGTGCACAGCCCATCCGACGCGCCGCAGGTGCAGGCAAACGTGCCGTTGGCAAACAGCGTTACCGTGTGCGCGGGCGTGGAGCCCACGCCATAGCACAGCGCGCGTTCCCGGCCCAGAGAAGGCACAACGCTTACGCTGCCGCGTCTGAACAGCTGTTCCCCCTGCTGAAAGCTTTCCGTATCCGTAGGAAAATGATCAAACAGCTTCATTGGTTCCTCCCATCAAAGCAAAGCCGTCAAAACCTTAGTTTGTATCACTTCTGTGCGCTGTACGCCCATTCCTGCCTGTAAAATGCCTATCCTTCGAAAAAAAAGTGCATATTGCCCGCCAAAGCGGACAAACTGATACCGAAACGCCGCCACCGGTGGATGAAAACGCGCGTCTGCCTTTGTTTTTTTCAAACAAAGCAGCCCTGATGCGGGGCGCACCAGGGCGATGTGTGGGATGTGTGAGTGTAAAAAGAAAGCCGTTTCCGCGCGCTTGCACCACAGCGGAGTTTCCACAGAGAGGGCGCATCCGCTGCGCCCTCTCCCAGCGTGTCGAAAAAGCTCGCTGCGCGATCTTTTCCGCCAGAAACAGGCGGAAATGTTTTCGGCAAGGCCGAAAACTCCCCGCCCGCCCGGCAAAGCCGGGCGATACGAACCAAAGTCAGAGGGGCTGCGGCCCCTCTGACAACTCCCCTGGGAGGAGTCCAGTGACATGTGCGGGGCTCGAAAGCCTTGCACAGCAAGGCTTTCCTTACACCATTTGCCGCCCGGCGAGCAGGCAAATGGTGCATTCCCGTCGTTTTTCGACGCTCCGAGAGGGCGCATCCGCTGCGCCCTCTCCATTTTTTTTTGAATTACGCGGTTACACGGCGGAGATAGGCCAGGCCGTTGACCACCGCGGGAAGATTTTCCTCCATGCCTTCAAACTCCAGGGATACAACGCCCTGATAGCCGCTTTCGCGAATCACGTCCAGGCATTCCTTTACGGGCACCACGCCGTGGCCCACAACGGTGCCGCGGATATGCTGTCCGCCGCGGGAGAGGAACCAGCCGTCGCCGGGATCAACCGCGTCCGCGCTTTTGCGCAGAAAATCCTTGGCGTGTACGTGGAAGGCGTAGGGAGCCGCCACCCTGACGGCGCTCAGATGATCCTCATCGGCGCAGATAAAGTTACCGATATCCACCAGCCAGCCGTAGTTGGGATGGTTGACGCCGTCGATCAGCGCCTTGACACGGCTGGAGTCCTGATAGATAAAGCCGTGGTTTTCCGTGCAGGTGCGAATGCCCTGCTGCGCGGCGTACTCCGTTACCTCGCGAATACGGGGAATCAGTTCTTCAATGCCCTGCTCCCAGGTCATGCCCTCGGGCAGCTTCCACGCAACGTCGTGACGCATAACGGGCGCGCCCAGCGCCTTGCATACGTCCACGCAGCCCTTCAGACGCGCGGGCTCGTCCTCAACGGGCACTCCCAGGCCGTTCAGCAGATCCGCGCCGATGGTGTAGGCGCAGATTTCAATGCCCAGTTCCTCGCAGTGCCTGCGCAGGGCGGCAGCGGTATCCATCAGGGTTTCATCCTCGGCACGCTTGGTCAGGGGCAGAAATTCGATGGCGTCAAAGCCCTGTTCCTTGGCCAGCCGGGCAACCTCGAAAAAGTCCGCACCGGTGGATTGCATGTAGTGGCTGTAGCTGTAGCTGGAAACACCGATTTTCATTCGTTTTCCTCCTTCATAATCGCTTCATGGCCTGTAGCGGCGGATTCAGAATTCGCATTTCATGGCAAGCGTCTCCTGGGCGTTGCGCGCGGCAAGCACGCAGGGGCATGCGCGCTGCTTTATAAGCCCGGCGTTCAAATCACACAGGGCGTAGATCTCCACATGGGGGGATTTTTCTGGGAGGCGCTGAGATGCCCCCTGGCAATGTTCCCCGTGCCGGTCACGCCGGCTCCGATTTGGTCCATCGCCGGTTTGCCCTTTTTGGGGAGTTAGCGCAGCTTTTCCTTCAGGAAGGAAACAGCCAGCTCGATATCGCCATAGGGGTTGCCGCCCACTTCGCGCTCAATGGTCAAAAAGCCCCTGTAGCCAACCTCCTCCAGCGCCGCCAGATAGCCCGCAAAGGGCACCTGTCCCTCTCCCAGCGGCACCTCGGCAAAGGAGGGATCGGTTACGATCGCGTCATCCGGCACAAGGCCGTAGATGATTTCCGGGTTTTTGTCATACAGCTTGCGTCCGTCCTTGGCATGGGTGTGCACAATATAATCCTTCAGGTTGTGCACGGCGCGCACAGGATCGTCGCCGGTAACCATGACCAGATTGGCAGGATCCAGGTTAACGGCCACGCCGGTGGAGTGCAGGCCATCCAGAAAGCGCTTGAGCACGGCCGAGGGTTCGGGGCCGGTTTCAATGGCAAAGTGCGCCTGCATGCTGTCGGCATAGGCGGCCAGCTGGCCGCAGGCGTCCTGCATAACGGCATAGCGGGGATGGGTGGAATCGGCGGGCACAACGCCGATATGGGTGGTTACCACGTCGGTTTCCATGTCTCTGGCCAAATCCAGAATGCGCTTGGATTTTTCAATCAGCTGAGGGTTGAGTTCGGCATTGCCAAAACCCCGGCCCAGATCGCCGCACAGCGCGGAAATCACCAGTCCGTGGTCCTTGACCTTTTTGAGAAATTCGCGCCGTTTTTCTGCGGTCATGTTTTCGGGAGCCATTTCGCCGCGGGTGGCATATACCTGAATCCCCTGTGCGCCAACCTTTTGGGCGCAGTCCAGCGCCTCATCGGTGGGCAGGCGGAAGGAGTCGAGCATAACGCCAATAGGAAACTGATACATAAAAGGGACCCTCCTTGTAACGATAGTTTTGCCTGTTGATTTATTATACCATATTTGCCGTGGAAAGGAATATGCAATTTTCCCGGGAAAAGGGTTCTGCACAGAATGCCTGTTTCGGAAAATCGTTGGTCATTCTGCGCATGAGGGCGGGCAAACCTTTGAAAATCAAGCAAAAATCTGATTCCGGCAACAGGAAATCCGCCGCAGATGATGTATAATACCACTGGTACTCTTCATACCCTCTTGCACTTATTCATTCTGAACAGGGAGGTTAATCGAATGCTGTATCCAAGGAAAAATGATCCTGTTCTGAGCGAGGAACTGTTCCGCAACCCCGGCAGCGAATATCGTGGCGCGCCATTTTGGGCATGGAACTGCGAGCTTGAGCAGGATGAGTTGCTTTGGCAGCTGGATGTATTAAAGAAAATGGGGCTGGGCGGCGCGCACATGCATGTGCGTACCGGCATGGCAACCCCCTATCTGAGCGATGAGCACATGGCGCTGATCAGGGCCTGCGTGGAAAAATGCCGCGATGAGAACATGCTTGCCTGGCTGTACGACGAGGATCGCTGGCCCAGCGGAGCGGCGGGCGGCCTGGTAACCAGGGATTGCCAATACCGCGCACGCCATCTGCTGATGACCATGCACCCCTATGGCGAAACCCAGGCACAGGAGGAAATTACCTTTACCTGTGCCCGCAGCGGGCGCTCCAACAACGGCCGGCTGATTGGCTGCTACGATGTGGTGCTGGATGAAAACGACTGCCTGCAGTCCGCAGAGCCAATCGCGCCGGAGGATGCTGCCCGGGGCCGCAAATGGTACGCCTATGTGGAAACCGATCCGTCCTCTCCGTGGTTTAACAACCAGACCTACGTCAACACCCTCGATCCGCAGGCCATCCGTCGCTTTATCGAGGTAACCTATGAGCGCTATCTCCAGGCTGTCGGCCAGGATTTTGGCGGCGTGGTGCCCGCCATCTTTACCGACGAGCCGCAGTTCAGCCGCAAGGAAACGCTTGCCTTTGCGCAGGAGGACCGCGACGTGATGCTGCCCTGGGCGGATGATGTGCCCGAAACCTTCCGCCAGGCCTATGGCGAGGATCTGGTGGCGCATCTGCCCGAGCTGCTCTGGGAGCTGCCCGGCGGCGAACGCTCGCTGATCCGCTACCATTATCACGATCACATTGCCGAGCGCTTTGCCCAGGCCTTTGCCGACCAGTGCGGCCAATGGTGCGGCGAGCACAACCTGATGCTGACCGGCCACATGATGGAGGAGCCCACCCTGCAAAGCCAGACCGCCGCGCTGGGCGAGGCCATGCGCTCCTACCGCAGCTTCCAGCTGCCCGGCATCGACATGCTCGACGCCCGCTTTGAGCTGACCACCGCCAAGCAGGCGCAGTCCGCCGTGCATCAGTACGGCCGTCCCGGCATGCTCAGCGAGCTTTACGGCGTAACCGGGTGGGATTTTGACCTGCGCGGCCACAAGCTGCACGGCGACTGGCAGGCCGCGCTGGGCGTAACGGTGCGCGTGCATCACCTGAGCTGGGTCAGCATGAAGGGTGAGGCCAAGCGCGACTATCCCGCCTCCATGAGCTATCAATCGCCCTGGTGGACGAATTACCATGTGGTGGAGGATCACTTTGCCCGCGTAAACACCGCCCTGACCCGCGGCCGTCCGCTGGTGCGCGTGGGCGTGATTCACCCGGTGGAAAGCTACTGGCTGCACTGGGGCCCCAGCGAGCAGACGCACGGCGTGCGCAAGCAGCTGGACGATCAGTTCCAGAGCCTGACGGACTGGCTGCTCAAGGGCAGCATCGATTTTGATTTCATCAGCGAATCGCTCCTGCCCGGCCTGTGTGAAACCGCCTCCGCCCCCCTGCGCGTGGGCGAAATGGCCTATGATGTCATTGTGGTGCCCGGGTGCGAAACCCTGCGCTCCACCACGCTGGACCGTTTGGAGGGCTTCCTGGCCGCCGGCGGACGGCTTCTTTTCCTGGGCAACGCGCCGGAGCTGGTGGACGCCGTTCCCAGCGCGCGCGGCAGGGTGCTGTGGGCCAACGCCCAGCGCTGCGCCTTTGAGCGCGAGGCCGTGCTGAATGCACTGAGCCCCGTACGCCTTCTGGATATCCGCAACGCCGACGGCACCCGCACCGGCAACCTTATCCATCAGCTGCGTCAGGACGATGACGGGCTGTGGCTGTTTGTGGCCCATGCGCAGGAGCCCGAATCCAGAGAGATCGTCCGGGCGCAGCCTATCCGCCTGAGCATGCAGGGCGCCTTCTCGGTGGAGCTGTACGATACGCAGACGGGCGGGATCCGCCCGCTCAAGGCGGTGGTGCGCCGCGGCCAGACCCTTGTGGAGGCAACGCTGTACGACTACGATAGCCTGCTTCTGCGCTTTAATGTGGACCGTTCGATGGAAACACCCGCTCAGGAAGCGCCCGTATGCAGCGTTCGCGCGCTGCCCGTGCCGGAGCTGGTGGATTACCGCCTGGACGAACCCAACGCCGTGCTGCTGGACAAAGCGGAGTTTGCGCTGGATAACGACCCCTACCAGCCCATGACGGAGCTGCTTCGCGCCGACAACGCGCTGCGCGACCAGCTTGGCTGGCCCCGGCGGCAGGGCTCTGTAGCCCAGCCCTGGGTATTGCCGCAGGAAGACCTCTGCCACACGGTGCGCCTGCGCTTTCATGTGTACAGCCGGATTGCCGTGCATGGCGCAAAGCTGGCGCTGGAGGACGCAAACGCCGCCAGCATCACCCTCAACGGCCAGCCGGTAACCGCCGCGCCGCAGGGCTGGTTTGTGGACAAAGCCATCCGGACCGTTGCCCTGCCGGACCTGACGGCGGGGGAAAACATCATCGAGGTTGCGCTTCCCTTTGGCCGCAGCACCCATGTGGAATGGTGCTATGTGCTGGGCGACTTTGGCGTGGAACTGGCCGGTTCCCGCCGCACCATTGTGGAAAAGCCCGCTCAGCTGGGCTTTGACGATATCGTCCGCCAGCGCCTGCCCCACTACACCGGCAACCTGACCTATCAGCTTCCCCTCCGCACCGGGGGCGGCTGCCTGCGCGTAACGGTGCCGCATTACTGCGGCGCAGGCGTGCGCGTGCAGCTGGATGGCCAGCCCGTGGGGCATGTGCTGTACCCGCCCTATGTGCTGGACATGGGCAGGGTGGATGCCGGCGAGCACCTGCTGGAGCTTACGCTGCTCAACACCCGCGAAAACGCCTTCGGCCCGCTGCACTATACCGGGGTATCCCGCAGCGCGCCGGACAAATGGCGCACGCAGGATTCCCAGTGGACGGAGTCCTACCGGCTGGTGCCGGTGGGCATCCGCACCGCGCCGCTGGTGGAGGAATACAGCCGGGAGGAACCGGCACAATCCTGAGAATAGGCTCCCGGCCTCAACCCAAAACCCGCACAGGGCAGTACCCCTATATCAGTGAATCCACCGTATGCTGCAATCATACGGTGGATTCTTTTCTGAGCATGATTCAAGCTTTCCAATCCACGATTTGTTTGTCAACTATTTTGCTTTACATGATATTTTATGAACATCCAATTGAAAAACAGCAACTGCTTCCAGCAGATTATCGTGATAACTCCATCCCAAACGTTGCGTTGCCTGCTTCATCAATGTATTCAGTCCCATTTTCTTTTCTTCAGGATCATCTACCAGCTGTAGCCTTCCTGTACCGATCACACTTTGAAACGCTGCCGAGCAATCACAGGCTCTTTCCTTTTCCAATAGTTGATATTTTCCATCTATCTCAAATCCTACTACTGGTTTCGCTTTACTAAGTTCATACTTTCTTCCTGCTTTTGCACCATGAAAGTAAAACGTAAAATGATCATTTTCACATACATATCCATAATTGACGGGAACAATGTAAATATCTCCATCATCATAAAAGGCAATCCTGAGTATCTGTTCCTGGGCAACAAATTCTTCTATTGCTTTTATGTTTGTTATTTCTCTGTCACTTCTTCGCATATCCATTTCCTCCATCATTCCCGAACGGTCTCGCTCTTTCTCTAATCGCTGAAAAAAATCTTATGGTTTTCTTTCAAGAATTGCACGATAGTCTTTTACGATTTTTTCCATCGTGATCGATTTCATACTGGATACCAGATCTTCTTTCAGTATTTTATAGGTTTGATCAAGCACCTCCTCGATGTTTCTTCCCACTGGACAGAAAGGAGAGGGGGCAGGATGGACACTGATCATTTTCTCAACGGCCTTCGGATCCACCGCCGCGCAAACGCGGTATAGCGAAATATCCTGAATGGGAACTGCAAGCGTTGCTCCGCCTGTTCCAAACTTTACATCAATGATTCCATCCTTTTTCATTGCGCTGAGGATATTTCTGATGGTAACCGGATTGCATCCTGTAGAAAGCGAAAGCAATTCGCTGGTCACTTTGTTTTCTTCTCCATATTCCTTTATGAATATCAAGCAGTGAACCGCAATCGAACATTTATGACTGATATGCATAATCCAAATCCTCCAGTTCAATTGTAGCATAGAAAAACGCTGGTGTAAATATTGACATTACACCAAAAGCATGCTACAATACGTCACAAGGTGTAGTTTTATTTTTTACATCAAAGGAGGAAGCACCATGAAGTACTATCAGATTGTTTTCAGCCCAACAGGGGGAACCCAACGCGTATCAGAGGCAATTACACAAAGCTGGGAAGAGGTGAACACCGTGGATCTATCCAATCCAGTTCCAGCCGCTACAGACATATCCTTTGATAGCAACTCTCTTGTCCTTATTGCCATGCCTTCTTTTGGCGGCGTTGCGCCACAGCTTGCTCTGGATCGCCTTGCCAGGCTCAAGGGGAACGGAGCAAAGTGCGTGATTGTTGCGGTTTATGGAAACCGCGCTTACGAGGATACCCTTGTTCAAATGGAAGATGAGGCCCAAAATGCCGGGTTCCAGGTGATTGCGGCCATTTCTGCGGTGGCGGAGCATTCCATCATACACGAATATGCAACCGGAAGACCTGATGCGGATGATTGCAAGAAGCTTGCAGAATTCGGGAAGCAGATTCTTGAAAAAGCTGCTGCTCGCCAACCGTCCAAGCCCTCTGTCCCCGGCAACAGACCCTATCGAAAGGCCGAGAGCGGGCTGGTTCCAAAAGCCGGTTCCGGCTGTACCTCCTGCGGATTGTGCGCACAGAAATGTCCCGCAGGCGCGATCCCCACAAGCACGCCCGAAACTACCGACAAAAGCAAATGCATATCCTGTATGCGATGCGTGTCCATATGTCCCGCTCATGCCAGAAAGGTTAACAGTCTCATCGTTTCCATGGCTGCAGCAGCAATCAAGAAAGCCTGCTCCGTAAAAAAAGAAAACGAATTGTTTCTATAAAGCAGTCTCCAGCCATTGCAATTGCTCCCAGCCCGCTTCGGGTTGGGAGCAATCAAAGCGTCGAAAAAGCTCGCCTGCGGCGATCTTTTCCGCCGGGAATGCACCATTTGC
>JAEDGL010000073.1 GCA_016297535.1 Clostridia bacterium
CTGAGACGGGCTTTTCTTCGGAAAAGTCCGCCTTTTTCTTGCTTTTGCTTGACTTGGCCGCGGCTACCTGTTATACTTCCGTTTATTCTCAGTTTCATCAAACGGTTCCCGTCGCAAAGACGGTGGAAACGGCGGAGTCGTTCACCGCCGTTACCGCTTGGCAAGATACTCATGTATGACTACCAGGAGGCTGACCTATGATACAAGTCCATCATCTGTGCAAAACCTATCGCGTATCCCGCCGGGAGGGCGGACTGAAACAGGCCATCAAAGCCCTTGGCAGGCGGCAGACGCAGGAGATCCGCGCGCTGGATGACCTCTCCTTTACCATTGGGGATGGAGAGATCGTGGGCTACATCGGCCCCAATGGAGCGGGAAAAAGCTCTACCATCAAGGTGCTCAGCGGCATACTGGTGCCGGATTCCGGCCAATGCCTGGTAAACGGACGTATCCCGTGGAAGCAGCGCAGGCAGCATGTGGCGGAGATTGGCGTGGTGTTTGGCCAGCGCAGCCAGCTGTGGTGGGATGTGCCGGTTACGGATTCCTTTTCGCTGCTCAAGGATATCTACCGGGTGGAGGACAACCGCTACCACCGCAATGTGGAAGAATTGACGGAGCTGCTGGATCTGGGCGATCTGCTGCGCACACCTGCCCGGCAGCTCAGCCTTGGCCAGCGCATGCGCTGCGAAATCGCCGCGTCGCTGCTGCATAATCCCAGGGTGCTGTTTCTGGACGAGCCCACCATCGGTCTGGACGCCGTAAGCAAGCTGGCGGTACGCTCCTTCATTCAGCAGCTGAACCGCACGCATGGCACCACCGTGCTGCTGACCACCCATGACATGCAGGACATCGAGGCGCTGGCCACGCGCATTCTGCTAATCGGGCACGGCAGGCTGTTGCTGGATGGCAGCTTTGACGATGTACGCGCGGTAAATCCCGACGCTCATTCGCTGGACGAGCTGGCGGCGCAGCTTTACGCGCGCTACGGCATGTGAGGTGACGCGGATGAAAGCCTGCTTCACCTTTTTTCGCATGCGTCTGATCAACGGCCTGCAATATCGCACCGCTGCCTGGGCGGGGATCATCACCCAGTTTTTCTGGGGCTTTATGGAAATTCTGCTCTACAGAGCCTTTTATGAAGCCACGCCGGATCGCTTTCCCATGGCGTTTGATCAGCTGATCAGCTATATCTGGCTTCGGCAGGGCTTGCTGGCGCTTTTGAATACCTGGACCTTTGAAAACGAGCTGTTTGCCATGATTCTGGGCGGCAACGTTGCCTATGAGCTGTGCCGCCCCGCCTCGCTGTACGGCATGTGGTTTTCCCGTACCCTGGCGCTGCGGTTGAGTCGGGTGATTCTGCGCTGCATTCCGCTGTTTGTGATCACCGCCCTGCTGCCCGCGCCATGGGGGTTGAATGCGCCGGCCTCACCGCTTGCGTTTGCGTGCTTCGTGGTTTCGCTTGCACTGGCCGCCTGTGTGGGCGTGGCGTTTTGCCTGATTCTGTATTTTTCCTGCTTTTACACGCTGTCCTCCGAAGGCGTACGTCAGATTCTTTTGCCCGTGGCGGAACTGTTGAGCGGCGGATTGATTCCGCTTCCGTTTCTTCCGCAATGGCTGGAAAGACTCAGCTTTTTTTCACCCTTTGGCGCCATGGCCAATGCGCCGCTACGCATCTATTCCGGCAATCTGGCGGGAAATGCCATGGTGGAAATGCTTGGCCTGCAGGTATTTTGGCTGCTGGTGCTGGGCGCGGCCGGCTACTTGCTGCAGCGAAGAGGCATGCGCAAACTCTGCGTGCAGGGAGGTTGACGGAAAATGAGGCTGTATTTCAAATTTCTTGCCATGCACCTTAAATGCCGCATGGCGTACCGAAAATCCTTTTTCTTTTCCGTTTTCGGGCAGTTTTTGGTTTCCTTTGTCGCGTTTCTGACGATGTACTTTCTGCTGGACCGGTTCCACAGCGTTCGCGGGTATACAATGGGGCAGGTCATGCTCTGCGCCAGCGTGATGTGGATTTCCTTTCCGCTGGCGGAGTGGTTTTTCCGCGGCTTCGACCTGTTCCCCGGCATCATCCGCCGTGCGGAGTTCGACCGTATTCTGGTGCGTCCCCGCAGCCTGATTTTTCAGGTTATGTGCCAGCAGGTGGAGTTTACCCGCATCGGAAAGGTGGTGCAGGGGGTGGTTATGCTTTGCCTGGGCATTTCCCTTTCCGGCGTACAGTGGACGGCGCTGCGCTGCCTGTGCTTTGCACTGATGATTCTGGGCGGCGTGACGGTTTTTCTGGCGCTGTTTCTGCTGTATGCCGCGCTCAGCTTTTTCACAATGGAAGGGTTGGAGTTTATGAACTGCTTTACCGACGGCGCCAGGGAACACTTTGCCTATCCGCTGGATGTGTACGGAGACGTCTTTGTGAAGCTGGCCACCTATATCATCCCGTATGCGCTGTTTCAGTATTATCCGCTACAGTACCTGCTGGGACGCGCTCCGTCGGGCTATGCGTTTCTTCCGCTGCTGGCTCCGCTGTTTCTGCTGCCCTGCTACGGGGTGTGGCGCATCGGCGTGCGCAGGTACAAATCCGCCGGATCGTAAGGAAACAGGCAGGAAAAAGGGGTACAGGGAGCGAAATACCTGTTACCAATTTTCCTGAGAGGAAGAAAAAAATGCGTATCTTTGATATTGCCATCATCGGAGGAAGCACGGGAGGCGTACAGGCGGCACGGGCAGCCTGTGAAATGGGTAAAAGGGTGTATCTGTGCGAGGCGACGGACTGGATTGGTGGTCAGCTGACCAGTCAGGCCGTTCCGCCGGATGAAAACGCGTGGATCGAAACCCAGGGCGCCACGCAAAGCTATCTGAACTATCGTAAAGCTGTGCGCGCGGCGTATCATGCCATGCCGGAGGCGTCGGAGCTGATGCGCAGCAAGCAGGTTTTCTGCCCCGGAGCAAGCTGGGTAAGCCGTGTGGCGCATTCGCCCAGACTGGCGCACAGGCTGCTGAGCGAATCCCTGCAGCCGTATCTGGACAAGGGGCTGCTTACGATCGAGCTTAAGACAACCGCAGTAGAGGCGGATGTTCAAGGCGATACCGTCCGGACCGTTACCGTGCGGCATGAGGATGGCACGCAGGATGTGATTGGCGCCTCCTATTTTCTGGACGCAACCGATTGCGGCGATCTGCTGCCCCTGACCGGCACGGAGTACCGCATCGGCTCGGAAGCCCGCAGCGAGTACAACGAACCCAGCGCGCCCGAGGTGGCCGACGCGCAGGATCATCAGCCCATTACCTGGGTTGCAGCGCTGGCGCTGGATAAGGAGCGCACCCCCATGCGCAAGCCTGAGCGGTATGATTTTTGGAACAGCCGCCGGCGTGAGGGACGTAAAATCCTTGGCTGGGAAGGCTTTGGCAAGGATGGCAAGGTAACGTTTGGCATGTTTGACAACGATGTCAAGCCCGGTTCGCTGGGCCTGTGGTCGTACCGGCGCATCCAGTATCCGCCGTATTACACGGATGACCGCCCCGAAATCACCCTGCTCAACTGGCCCCAGAACGATTACGAATTTGGCAACGTGATTGATGATCCCGACGCCGCGTATCATCTGCAGCAGGCGCGCGAGCAAACCCTCTGCTGCGCCTACTGGCTGTGGGAACAGGGCTATCCCGTTCGGCTGGACGGCGAGCATCTGGGTACGGAGGATGGGTTGGCCAAGGCGCCGTACATCCGCGAATCCAGGCGTATTGTGGCCAGGAAAACCATTGTGGAGCAGAATATTGCCGAATGCAGCAACCCCGCGCCCGTGCAGCTTGAGGACAGCGTGGGCGTTGGCCATTACGCAATGGATCTGCACAAAACCACCCGTACCGGCACCACCATGTTCCAACCGGCCCAGCGCTTTGAAATTCCGCTGTCCGCAATGATCCCCGTGCGGATGAAGAATCTGCTTCCCGCCTGCAAAAACATTGGCGCAACCCATCTCACGGGCGGCTGCTTCCGCCTGCATCCGGTGGAATGGACGGTGGGCGAAGCCGCCGGATATCTGGCCGCCTACTGCCTGCAAAACGAATGCTGCCCGGCGCAGGTGCTAAGCGACAGGCTGGTGGATTTCCAGAACCTGCTTACGCAGCATGGCTTCCAGCTGCACTGGAAGCTGGACTGATCACAGGAACAGGAGAAATGTAAGCAGCTTGATTACGCTTGTGGAAATTGACGAAAACAATTGGTTGGAAGCTGCGCGGTTGCAGGTGAAGCAATCGCAGCAGGGCTTTCTGGACCGGGCCATCGGCATTCTGGCAAGGGGATATGTCTATCGCGGCTGCAATGCGCGGGTTTTTGGCATCGCCCATGAGCAGCGGCTGGTCGGCCTTGCCCTGGTCAGGGATTGCACGGAGGAGCCCGCCTGCTATGACCTGCAGCAGTTCATGATTGACGGACGCTTTCAGAACAGGGGTTATGGAACGCAGGCGCTGGAGCAATTGATGCAGCTGCTTGAAAAGGAAAGACGCTTTTCCTGCGTGGAGGTATGCGTTCACCGGGAGGATGCGCCGGCTCTGCGGCTTTATCAGAAAGCGGGCTTTGCTGACACCGGCTATATCGACGCGGATGCGCCGGAGTGCCTTCATCTGATGGCGTTTTTTCCGCAAAAGGCATAACAAACCAAAAAAGGGCCAGAGCATTTTGCTCGGGCCTTTTTGGTTCTACCTTGTTTTTAGCAGCTTCTGATAAGCCTTTGATAAAATGCAACGGTTTTGACGATGGTTTCAAGCGGAATGCGTTCGTTGTTGGCGTGGATCAGCCCGCGTTCCTCCTTGCTCAGGGCCATGGCGGAGAAACGGTATACATGATCGCTGAGCACACCATAGTGCCGGCTGTCAGAGCAGGCCAGCATCAGGTAGGGGGAGACGATGGCGTCCGTCCAGGTGCCGCGAATGGCCCTGGACAGGCGCTGGAAGGGCTCGTCATCCGTGCGGGAAATGCGGGAGGGATTCATGCCAAAGACCACGTCCACCTTGATTTGATCGTTGGCAATCACCTTTTCCAGATAGGCTTTTGCACCTTCCACCGTTTCGCCGCAGATCAGGCGCAGATTGGCGCCTACCCATGCTTCGGGCGGCAGCACATTGCTGGCCGCGCTGCCCTGCATCTGCGTAAAGGCCACGGTGGTGCGAACCAGCGCATTAAGCTCTCCGCCGCTTTTGCGGCAGATCAGGTTCAGAACAGGCTTGAAGCACCATAGATTGGCAAAGATCAGCCGGTACAGGAAGGTGGAGCGCCGTCCCAGCGCATCAAACATCTGGGCCGCCGGAGGCGTGAGCGTGAAGGGGAAGGGATGTTTTTCGACGCGGCTGACCGCCTGCGCCAGAATGCCCACGGGGCTGTGGGGCGGCGGGGTGGAGGAATGTCCGCCCGAGGTTTTGAGGGTGAGCCTTACATCCATGGGGCCTTTTTCGCCCGTGCCGACCACCGCACAGGGCGCCTTTACGCCCGGAAACACGTTTTCCACCACCGCACCGCCTTCGTCAAGGACAAACGCGGGCGTGATGCCGCTTTCCTGAAACCAGCGCACAATGGCGGGCGCGCCGTCGCCGGAGATCTCTTCATCCCCGGCAAAGGCCAGATAGAGATCATTTTCGGGCACAAAGCCGCTGGCCATCAGGTTGTCGGCGGCTTCCATTACGCCGTTCAGGGTGCCCTTGGTATCCAGCGTGCCGCGTCCCCACATGACATTGTCTTCAATGATGCCTTCAAAGGCAGGTTTTTGCCAGTCGGCCTCGTTAGTAGGCACCACATCATAGTGCGCCATCAGCACGCCGGGCCTGGTGGCGCTTTTGCCCTTCCAGTGAAAAAGCAGGCTGCGGCTGCCGGGCTTGATGAGCATGCAGGTTTTGCATACATTGGGGTACAGCTGGGGAAGCAGCGCTTCCAGCCTGGCAAATTCCGCGTTGTCCTCCAGCGCTTTGTCGCGGTAGGAGACGGTTTTGCAACGGATGAGCGCTTGCAGGTGGCTGATGGCCTTTTGCCCGTCAAGGGTTTCGGGAGAGGAATCCGCAGGCTCTTCCGCTTGCGGCCTAAAGGCTGCCGCACGTAGGAGGAGCACCGCCACAAACGCGACCAGCGCAATGAGAATGATCCACAGCATGAGCGATCCCTACCTTCTTTTTACAGTTTGTTTTTCCGATACAGAATGCGGCTGACACCGATAGCCACCAGCGCCCCTACGGGCACCAGCACGCCGACGCTGCTGGCCAGCGACGGCACCAGCAGAAACAGCACGATCATGAACAACAGCGGCGCAATGGCAATTTTCCAATTTTTAGAAATGTATACCACGCCCAGACCGCCAAACAGCGCAGGCAGGATGTTATCAAACGCGGGGGTCAGCACGGGCGATTCCAGAATGGGCTGCAGATAGCCAAGCAGCAGCACGCCCAGCGCAATGATCAGGGTGGTTACAATGGCGGAAGTGGCAATGGCGATGGTGGAGATGACCTCGCCCTCCTCGCTTGTGGCTTCCACCTTGGCGGATTGCATGGCGTTGAGCGCTGCGGGCACCTTGAGGCTGGTCAGGTTGCCGGTGATAAAGCCAAGATAGGTGCCGCCGGTGCCCAGCATGGGCGCGTACGTGAACACTTCGATAATGCCCACCGTCCAGAAAATGGGGGCCACGCCAAGCAGGCCCTTGAAAACATGCTCAAAAGCGGGCCAGGCATCGTAATAGACGCAAATGGAAACAGGCACCATAAGCATGATAAAAATACCAAGTGCAACCCAGATACGGCCGTAAAAATGGACGGAATCCTGATAGCTTTTCATCAATGCATTTCTCCTTTCCTCAGCCCATCAGCGCCGTTACGGGGATGGAGGCGGCCATCGCACCCAGCATGGAAATGGGCAGCGCGTACTGCTCCAGCCAGCGCCATTTGCATACCTTGATCAGCAGCCCTTCCACCGCCATGATCACAGCGGATATCAGCGCCACCACGATCGGGATAAAGCCGGGCAGACCGAGGCGCACATCGCAAAACAGCATCCCGACAAAGGCGCTGATCATGCCAAGAAACATGCTGGTCATCAGGATTTCGCCCCATTTGGGATCCTTGGACTGGAGGGATACAATGCCGGACTGCATCTTTTTAAGGCCAAAGAGCACCACAAAAATCCCCGGAATAATGCCAAGCGTCATCACCCAGGCAATGGCTGCGTAGGCTTTGGGATCGGTTATCGCGGTGCTCAGGCTCAGGTTCATGGCGGTAGCGGTGCTGCTGGCGGCGGGCAGCTCGTACGTCAGCGCGCCCAGAATGCTCAGGCGCAGCCACGGCAGGGGCAGTCCCAGAAACTTGGACAGGGTGATCACTCCCAGCAGGATGGCCGCCGCCGGGGCGATGGTGAACAGGGCGGTGGAGAAAATCGTCTTTCGAACGACCTGGGTCTGCATGCCAAGCTCTCTGGCGCGGCGGACGGCACGCACCAGAAAGAACACAGACTGCGCCAGCACATAAAGAATCACTACGCCGGTTACTCCGTAGAGGAATGGACTGTTGACGTGAAAGCTTGTCATACGGGTATCGCTCCTTTCGTTTGGTTGCCTATAGATCAAAGATACCGCCTTCCAGCGCGCTGCGCGCGGCCAGAATGTAGCGGCTGGTATCCAGGGGGTCCACGCTTCGCCGCCTGGCCACCGCGCCAAGCTCCATGGGGCATTCGCGGTAGCTGTCCAGACGGGCGCTCATCGCGCCGCGTCCGCCGGTGATGGATGCAAGCGTGGAGGCGTAGTTCATGCTGCTTTCCACAGGTACCCTGCAGGTGAGAATCACGCGTTCCGCTTCGGTCAGGGTTTCCAGCACCTCGCCGCGCATTGCGGCAACATCGCTGATGACGCGGCCCACGCATTCCGGCGGCAGCAGAAAGCGGATGGAAAGAATGGGTTCCAGAAGCACGCTTCCGCCCCGGGCAAGGCCATCCTGAATGGCCATGGGCGTGGCAACGATAAAATCCAGCGGATGCGTATGCCAGATATGGTCGCTCCCATCGACCAGGGTAAGCTTTACATCTGTCACCTGCCAGCCAAGCCGGCCCTGTGCCAGCGCCAGCGGCAGCGCCTGCTCCACCTGGTGCTGATACCGCGGCTGAATGCTGCGCTGCGAAACGGTGGAAGAAAAGGTTACGCCGCTGCCGCGCGGGGCGGGCTCCATTTGAAAACGCAAAATGGCCCAGCAGGGCTTTGGCATGGTGTAGGCGACAAAGCCAACGGCGGGTTTGGCAAGCGTTTCGCGATAGATGACGGCGGGCCTGGTAAAATGCGCCTGAAGCCCGAAGCGGGTGGAAAGCAGCTCCTGCAAAATCTCCAGCTGAATGGTACCCATTACATGCAGATGCAGCTCGTTCAGCGAGCGCACATAGCGCGCCTCCAGCAGCGGATCCTCGCCGCTTAATACATCGCACGCGGCGCGAAGGGCCTGCATATCCTCCGGCCGGTCGGGTATGGCCTGTACCGTTATCAGCGGCGTGCGCAGGCGTCCCGGCTCCACGCGCCGGGGCAGCTTAAGGCTGTTTCCAAACACATGCCCGATTCTGATATCGCCCAACCCATACACCACGGCAATCTCGCCGGCATGCACCGCGCCCGCATCCGCGCCGTCCACCGTGCGGATCTGGGTGATTTTTTTCTGTACCCATTTTTCCTCGCCTGTCAGGGGATCGATGCCTGCGGGTAGAGGAACCGCCGTGCGGTTTTCCAGGCTTCCGCCGTAAAGGCGCACCCATACGCCACGCCCGAGCATTCGGTCCTGCGCGGCGGCAAAAACCACGCCGCATAGCTCATCCGCGCAGTCTTCCGGCCCGGGCAGACAGGTAAGAATGGCATCCAGCAGCGGCTCGATGCCCTGATCGCGCAGCGCAGAACCCATCAGCACAGGATGCGCCTCGCAGCGCCGGGCGTGTTTGTACAGCTTTTCAAGAAGCTCGCTTTTTTCCGGATCATCTCCGCACAGATAGCGCTCCATCAGTTCGTCATCCAGATCGCACAGCACCTCCAGCAGCCCGTTTGCATCATCCATACAGACGGTGGCAGGGGAGAGCAGGCGTTGAAGCTGGGAAAGCACCGCGGCGCTACTGGCACCCTCGCGATCCATTTTGTTGATGAACAGGATTGTGGGAACATGCTGCTCCTTGAGGGCGTGAAACAGCGTTTCTGTTTGTGGCTGCACGCCCTCCACACCGCAAACAACCAGCACCGCCGCATCCAGCGCCCAAAGCGAACGTTCCACCTCGGCGGAAAAATCCACGTGTCCGGGCGTATCAATCAGGTTGATGGTGACGCCCTTCCATGTCAGGCGCACACAGGTAGACTTTACGGATATGCCGCGCCGCCGCTCAATGGGCAAATCATCCGTGCGCGCCGTGCCCTGATCCACGCTGCCCGCTTTGCGCAGCACGCCCGCATGGGTGAGCAGCTGCTCGGACAGCGTGGTTTTGCCCGCGTCTACATGGGCGAATATACCGATGTTGCGAAGCTGCTGCGTCACGATGTGCCTCCTTGGTAAAAATCGATACATGCAGTATAGCACGATGGTTTTTGCTTGACAAGGCGAACATTGTGATGGATAATACTTGATAAGCCTTGCACAATCTCATATTGCTTTCGGGAGGTTTGAACCAATGAAGATTACCCATTGCCAAATCGCTCATCTGAAAAACCCGATGGGCTATGATGTAGGCATGTCTGAAGTTTCTTATCTGATTGAAGCGGCGGAAGGCGAGAAGCAGAGTTCCGCGCGCATTCGGGTAGCTACGGATGCCGCCATGACCAATGTCATCTACGACACCGGCGAGCGCGCGGATATCAGTCCGCTTGCTTTTCCGCTGCCCTGCACCCTTGAGCCGCGCACCCGTTACTGGTGGCAGGTGGAGGCCGTTACGGATGCCGGGGACCGCGGCGCAAGCGAAATCAACTGGTTTGAAACGGGAAAGATGGACGAACCATGGACCGCGCAGTGGATTACCTGTGACAGCAGCATCAGGCGCCATCCCATCTTTTCCTGCAATCTTGCCCCTGAAAAACCCATCAGCCAGGCGCGCCTGTACGTGACCGCTCTGGGACTGTATGAGGCATATCTCAACGGAGAGCGCATTGGCGATGAGTATCTGACGCCCTACTGCAATAACTACCATCAGTGGCTGCAGGTGCAAACCTACGATATCACCGCGCAGCTTGCAAAGGGCGGCCGGATGGAAATATGGCTTGGAAACGGCTGGTACAAGGGACGCTTCTGCTTTGTGAGCGATGATCACAATGCCCCGGGTCACTACGGACAGGAATGGGGCCTGCTGGCGGAGGTGCACGTAACCTACGAGGATGGCACGCAGGCGGTATTTGGAACCGATGAAAGCTGGAAGGTGCGTCGCGGCCCCATTGTGGATTCCAACCTCTATGATGGCGAGATCTGGGACGCTACGCTTGCGGATACGGAAGCAGAGCCCGTCAGCCTCTATACAGGCAGGCTTCCTTCCCTGCATGACCGGCTGAGCCTTCCCGTGCGCATTCAGCGGCAGCTTGCGCCTGTTGAGAAAATCGTTACCCCCAGAGGCGAGCAGGTGCTGGATATCGGTCAGAACCAGGCGGGCATTTTCAGCCTTCGCGTGCATGAGCCCAGAGGAAAGACCGTAAAGATCCGCGTGGGTGAAATTATGCAGGAGGGCTGCTTCTACCGTGATAACCTGCGCTCTGCGCTGGCCGAATACACCTTTGTGTCCGACGGAAAGGAGCACACGATCATCCCGCATTTTACCTTCTATGGCTACCGGTATGTGTGCATTGAAGGCGTGGATGATGTCAAGCCGGATGATTTCCGCGCGCTGGTGCTGCATTCGGATCTGGATGTGGCCGGTACCATCACCACAGGAAACCATTGGATCAATCAGCTTTTGGCCAACGTTGGCTGGGGCATGCTGAGCAATTTTATCGATGTGCCTACCGACTGTCCCCAGCGCGACGAGCGCATGGGCTGGACGGGCGATGCGCAGGTTTTCAGCTCCACTGCCTGCTTCTACCGCGATTGCTACGCGTTTTACCGCAAGTACCTTTACGATATGAAGACCGAGCAGGGCGAGATGAACGGCGCGGTGCCGGTTGTCATCCCGCGCTTTCAGCTGGACGAGCCGGATGGCAGCGCCGTCTGGGGCGATGCGGCGTGCATCATCCCGTGGAACGTGTACCGCTATTACGGGGATCCCTCCATTCTGGAGCAATGCTTTGACAGCATGAAGATGTGGGTGGATTTCATTACCCGAACCGATGGCGATCACATGGGCTGGCGTACGCATTTCCACTACGGCGACTGGCTGGGACTGGATAACCCCAACCCGGATGAAATTACGCTTGGCGGCACCGATAATGCCTTTATCGCCGATGTATACTACCGGCACAGCGCTGTGCTGGTGGCCAAAGCGGCGCGCGTGCTTGGCAAAGAGCAGGAGGCGCAGGAGTACGAGGCGCTTTCGGACCGGCTGCTTCAAAGAATCCGGGACGAGTATTTTACCCCCACCGGCAGGCTGGCGGTGGAAACGCAGACCGCGCATGTGCTTGCGCTGGCCTACGGACTGTCGCCCGATGTGCAGCGTACACGGGCGGATTTGCGCCGCCAGTTTGAGCGCAGCGGCAACCGTCTGCGCACGGGCTTTACAGGCACTCCGCTGCTGTGCCCGGTGCTGTCCGAAAACGGGATGGATGATCTGGCCTATCAGGTGCTGCTGCGAGAGGATTATCCCGGATGGATTTACCAGATCAAACTGGGTGCAACCACCGTGTGGGAACGCTGGAACAGCCTTCTGCCGGATGGCACCATTTCCTCTACCGGCATGAACAGCTTTAACCACTATGCCTATGGCAGCATAGCCGAGTGGATCTGGCGGCGCTGCGCGGGACTGCAGCCGCTGGAAAGCGCGCCGGGCTTTACCCGGGTACGCATTTGCCCGATGCCTCACCGTGCCATTGGCAAGGTGGAGGCGGCCTATCAGAGCGCGTCCGGCCTGTGGAAGATTGGCTGGGAAATTGATGGCGATCAGCTGACCGTGCGCTTTACCGTGCCCTTTGGCTGCACGGCGGAGGTGGAGCTCCCGTACGCCCCGGAAGGCACAAATCCGGGCACGGTTGGCTGCGGTACCTATGAAATAACCTATGTGCCCACAA
>JAEDGL010000074.1 GCA_016297535.1 Clostridia bacterium
AAGCACTGCATCCGACTAAATCAAAACCACCCGTCAAACGGGTGGTTTTGATTTGAAAATCTGATTTATTCTTTGGTTTTGCTAAACCATTTGTCCGCTTTCAGGCGGCTGTAGCCGATAATCGAAATCAGCAGCGCGGCCAGCGCGTCTACAATCACATCCGTCATGGTGTCGTGAAGCGCGGCGTGTCCTACCAGCACCTCGCCGGTTGCGGTGATGAATTTTTGCATATTCAGGCCAAGCAGCCCGTCAAATACAAACTCGTACACCTCCCACACAGCGCCGCAGCTGAGCGCAAAGCAGAAGGCAAACAGTGCCACAAAGAAAGGCGAAAGAGAAACGCGGATCATATCGCTGTCGTTGAGCTGACTGACCAGGATAAAGCCAAGCGCTCCCAGCATCGCGCCGGAGAAGAAGTGCAAAATCACATCCCAATGCGGAATCACGTAATAAAAGTTTAGCACCTCGCCCAGGAAGATGGCGCAGTAGAGAAAAATATAGTACATGATATAAATAAAGTTGGGAATGGTAAACTTCCATTTGCGGGCCATTACCGAGGGCAGCGAGAGCACGCCCAAACCCAGCAGACACTGGATGAACATCAGCACATAATCGCTGCGAACATGAGCATAGACCGTGCCGTCAGAAAACAACGGTTTCGGGATAACAATGCGAACCAGAGAATACAAGGCGGAAATAATCAGGGTAAAAAACAGCAGCTTGCCGGTGAATTCCGCAGGGGTGCGTTTGACGCGCTTCTTTGCCATGGTAGAAATCCTCCTCTGTTTTTATTTGTTTTGAGCATAACCGGTAGCGTAGGTCAGCAGATCCTTCCACAGGGGATGCTCCTTGTCAAGAATCAGCGTAGCGTTTTCATCCAGCGCTTTCTCCAGCGCCTGCAGGCTGCGCCAGTAGGCGTAGAAATCCTCGTCGGCGCTGTAGGCATTGGCGTAAATCTCCAGCGCGGCCGCATCGCCCTCGCCGCGAATAACGCCCGCCTCGCTTAGGGCCTGGGCTTCGATCAGCCGGGCCTCCAGATCGGCGCTGGCCACGGCCTTCAGGTAGGATTCCTCGCCTTCGCTGCGCAGCTGCTGCGCCACCTTGGTGCGGTCTGCCTTCATGCGCGCATACGTGCTTTCGATGTTGGCGGTGGGCAGGATGGTGCGGTGCACCTGAATATCCTTTACCTCGATACCGCGAGGCGCCATATCCCGGTTGATGGTATTCAGCCCCTGGGCAAGGGCGGCGTTGAGAGCGTCCTTGTTGCTAACAAAATCCTCGGCGCTCAGGCGGTTGATGGCCTGCACTATGACGGGATGAATCAGATTGTCCAGCTGGTTTTCGGCGCTGGTCATGGAGCCCAGTTTGAGACTGAACAGCGCAGGATCCTCAATGCTCCATTGGGCGTAGGTACGGATATAGTACTGCTTTTTCTCGGCGGTGTTCACCACTTCGCTGTCGCTTACATAGGTAAACATACGCGAGGAATAGGATTGTACGTTATCCACAAAGGGCATTTTCAAGTGCAATCCGCTGGTGTTTTCCACTTTGATCTGGCCGCTGGTGGTAATCTCGCCATCCAGAAACGCGGCATAATCCTGGTGGAAGGTATTTCCGTTGTTCAGCACCAGCCTGCGTATGACGCCAAAACGGCTTACCACGGCCTGCTCGGCTTCGCCTACCACAAAAAAGCTCTGGCTGAGCAGAAGAAGCGCTACCACGGCAATGCCCCCGGCAATAATCCATTTGCGTGCGCGATCACGTACAAAGCGTTTTCTGGCTTCACGGTCAAAATCATACATATTCTGTTCCATGATCACATGCCTCCTTTCTCAGTGCCGATGGTGTCGGCAGAGGTTGGATCCATATTGAGTATTTTGACCATGTCGCCGTCGGGCTCGGCCACGATGATGCGGCCGCTGTTTGCAAGAACGCGCTCCATGGTTTCAATTAGCAGACGTTTGCGGGTAATTTCCGGCGCAGCCTGGTATTTCTCGTACACAGCCTCAAAAACGGCTACCTCGCTCTGGGCGGCGGCGATGGTTTCCGCCTTGTAGCCCTCCGCCTCCTGCACGGTTTGATAGGCCCTGGATCGTGCGGTGGGCAGAATTTCGTTGGCATACTTTTCCGCCTCGTCCAGGCGTTTGGTCTTTTCGTTGTTGGCGTTGTTTACATCCTCATAGGCGGAGGCGACGTCTGCCGGCACGGTGATGTTCTGAATGCGCACATCGTTGATTTTAACGCCCATTTCATAGGTATCGATCAAAGCCTGAAAATCCGGTAGCACCTGCTGCTCGATCTCTTCCTTGTTCAGCAGGGCGTCGTCGAGCGTGCGGTTTTGAATGTTTCGGCGGATGATGGCCTCAAAGGCCAGCTGAAGGGTACCTTCGGGGTCATCGATATCAAAGGCGTACTGCTTGACGTTGCGGATGGTGTACTGATAAATGGCCTCGATAGATACGATGCTGTCATCGTTGGTCAGCATCACGCTTTCATCCTCCACATCCGCGTATTTGGCGGCAGTGCCCGCGGAGCCGGATTTGGTGGTACGGTACCCGTATTCCTTGGTATGGATGGTGGTTACGCTTTCGCTGATCACGTTCTGAATAAGCGGCAGCTTCCAGTACAGGCCGGGGCCCTTGATATCCGTTACGCGACCAAGCGTAATGACCAGCGCCTCCTCGCCCTGCCCTACGCGGTAAAAGCTGCCGCTGGCAAGCAGCACGGCCACGGCAATCACGCACAGGGTGATCACGAGCCCTTTTTTCATTCTTTTGTTATGCATAGTCTTCTTCCTCTCTGCCGTTTTGGGGCATTTCTATCATACCACAACTGCGGCAAAAAGGAACAACAATCTGCTGAAACATACAATTTCATGCTTCAAAGCGGCACAGGAATCTGTTGTACGTTTGGCATGTTTCGTGCTATAATGATTTCTGTGCTTTGACCGTTTACATTCAAACAGGAGGGAAATACGATGGGCGAAAAGATTCTGGGCGTTATTTTCGATTTGGACGGCGTAATCGTGTCCACGGATAACTGCCACTATCTGGCGTGGAAGCGTATGGCGGATGAGGAAGGCATCCCCTTTGACCGCAAGGTGAACGAAAGGCTGCGCGGGGTAAGCCGCATGGAGAGCCTTGCCATCATCCTTGAACGCGCATCCAGAGCATACACACAGGAGGAAAAGCTGGCCCTGGCCGAGCGGAAGAACGGCTACTATGTGCAGCTGATCGGCCAGCTTACCCAAAACGATATCCTGCCCGGCGCGCTGGATACGTTACGGCTGCTGAAGGAACAGAACGTGAAGGTGGCGATTGGTTCTTCCAGCCGCAACACCCCCATCATTCTCAGGCAGATCGGGCTTTCCGATGCCTTTGATGCCATTGCGGACGGAAACGCCATCCGCAACAGCAAGCCCGATCCCGAGGTTTTCCTGCTGGCTGCCCGGCTGCTTGGACTGGCTCCCGCCAACTGCCTGGTGGTGGAGGATGCCGACGCAGGCGTGCAGGCGGCGCTGGCCGGCGGCATGCGCGCGCTGGGCGTTGGCTCCGCCGCGGCCAATCCAACGGCTACATTCCATTCCCAAAGCCTGCAAACGGCCGACTTTGCATCCATTCTAAACGCATAATAAAGGAGAACTGCCAAATGCTTCAAAAAATTCTTGCGCAGGAGGCGCTGAATGTGGCGCTTTCCACAGGCGGCGATTTCGCCGAGATCTTCCTGGAGGACAGGCGCGACAACCTGCTGGTTCTGCAGGACAACCGTCTGGAAACCGTTAACTCCGGACGAATCCACGGCGCGGGTATCCGCGTGTATGTAGGTCTTAACGCCGTCTACACCTACACCAACGATACCGATCGCGAAGGTCTGCTGCGCTGTGCCTCGCAGGCCGCTGCCGCCGTGCGCGACCGCAAGGAGGGTCTTTCCAGGGTTCAGCCCTTTTATACACCGCAAAGGCAGACGGTGCATACCTTCCGCATGCTGCCCTCCCAGACCGCGGCCCGGCAGAAGGCAGATATTCTGCGCGCCGCCAACGCCGCCGCGCGCGGATACAGCAGCGAGATTTCTCAGGTTGTGTGCAATTACAAGGATAGCGAGCAGGATGTGCTCATCTGCAACAGTGACGGGCTGTTCGTAACGGATCGCCGCGTGTACACCCGTATGTCCTGCACGGCGGTTGCCTCCAGCGGCATGGAGAACCAGTCCGGCAGCGAGGGCCCTGGCGCGATGATGGGCTACGAGCTGTTCCTTGACCGTGTGGATCCCGCCTACTATGGTCAAAAGGCCGCGAAAACAGCCGTAACCATGCTGCACGCACCCCAGTGCCCCGCCGGAGTGATGCCCGTAGCCATCGACAACGGCTTTGGCGGCGTCATTTTCCATGAGGCGTGCGGTCACAGTCTGGAGGCAACCAGCGTTGCCTTTGGCATGAGCGAGTTCTGCGGCAAGCTTGGCCAGCAGATTGCCGCGCCCTGCGTAACCGCCATTGACGACGGAACTTTGCCCAACGAATGGGGCAGCGAGCATGTGGATGACGAAGGCACTCCCACCACAAAACTTGTGCTAATTGAAAACGGCGTGCTCAAGAACTACATGATCGACCGGCTCAACGGCAAGCGCATGGGCATGGCGCCCACCGGCAGCGGCCGCAGGCAGAGCTACGCCTTCGCGCCCACCTCCCGCATGCGCAACACCTACATCGCCCCCGGCACCGATGACAACGAGGAAATCATCTCCTCCATGGGCGACGGCCTCTACGCCGCCAAGATGGGCGGCGGCTCCGTCAATCCTGCCACAGGTGAATTCAACTTTGCAGTGCAGGAAGGCTATCTGGTAAAGGATGGCAAGATTTCCACGCCCGTTCGCGGCGCAAGCCTGATTGGCAAGGGCGCGGATGTGCTGATGAAGATTGACCGCGTGGGCAGGGATATGCAGATGGCCCAGGGCATGTGCGGAAGCCTGAGCGGCAGCGTGCCCACCAATGTGGGCGAACCGATGATTCGCGTATCCGCAATCACCGTAGGCGGACGCGCGTAAGGAGGAAAGCAGCATGAACGAATTTCTGACCAAACTGATGGATGAAGCCGCAAAAGCAGGCATTGAAGCCTGCGAGGCCTATATTGTGGAACGCGACAGCTTCCGCGCCATGGTTACCGAGGGCGAGATTACCGAGTACAATACCAACGCCACCCGTGGATTGGGCTTTCGCGGCCTTGTAAACGGACGCATGGGCTATGCAAGCACCGAAGCCTTTGACAACGACGCCATTGCCCAGCTGGTGCGGGGCGTGGTTGAAAGCGCGGAGCTGAGCGAGGACACCGATCCCGTATTTTTGTATGACGGTAGCGAGGAAGCGCCGGAGCTGAACCTGACAAACGACGAGCTGGCCAGGCTGGATCCCGAGGTGAAGCTTGAACGCGTACAGGAAATGGAAAAGGCGATCAAGGCCTACGACCCGCGCATCGACAAGGCGGCGCACAACATGCTGCAAACCGGCCGTCATACTGTGCGCATCGTCAATTCCTATGGGCTGGATCGCTCCTATACCGAGGATATGTGCCTTATGTACGGCCAGGCGACCGCCAAGCAGGACGGCCATGTTTCAACCGGCTTTTTCGGCAAAGGCGGGCGCAGCTTTGACGTACTGGACGCGCAGTACATCGGCAGCGAGATAGCCAGGGATGCGGTGGACAATCTTGGCGCAACCCAGATTCCCTCCGGCAGCTACCGTGTGATTATTCATCGCGCCGCCATGACCGATCTGCTGGATACCTTCTGCGGCGTATTTTCGGCCGAAACCGCGCAAAAGGGACTTTCTCTGCTCAAGGGCCGAATCGGCGAAGCCATTGCAGCCGATTGCGTAACCATTGTGGATGATCCGCTGCTGCTGGATGGGCTGGAGGCCCGTCCCTTCGATGCGGAGGGCGTGCCCTCCAGAGCACATACCGTGGTGGAAAAAGGCGTCTTCAAAACCTTCCTTCACAACCTGAAAACCGCTCACAAGGACGGTGTGCAGACCACCGGCAACGCAAGCAAGGCAGGCTACGCCTCCTCCGTGCACGTTTCGCCCTCCAACTTCTACATTCAAAACGGCGACAGAAGCTTCGACCAGCTGCTGGCCGATATGGGAGACGGCGTTGTTATTACCGAGGTATCGGGTCTGCACGCGGGCGCAAACCCTGTAAGCGGCGATTTCTCGCTGCTGTCCAAGGGTTACACCGTTCGCAACGGCAAGCGGGAAAAGCCTGTTGAGCAAATCACCGTTGCTGGCAATTTTTACGAGCTGCTTCGAAACGCCCGCGCAATGGCCGATGATCTGTATTTCCCGCTTGGCGGTATCGGCTGCCCTAGCATAGACGTGGGAGAGCTGTCCATCAGCGGCTGCTGAGAAACAAACGGGCGAAGAACCAGAACTACCCCATAACAGGAGGAAAGCGTTATGAGCAAAACCATCATGGCCGTGGGCGCCCATACCGGCGACGCGCAGCTGACCTGCGGCATGCTGCTGGCCAAGCACGCAATGGCCGGCGACAAAATCATCACTGTGGATTTAACTGCGGGCGAACGCGGAACGCCCGCCGGCCTGACTCCCGAAGAATTCCGGCCGCAAAACGTGGCCGCCGCTGCAGATTTTGCCCGTGGATTGGGCGGCGAAAGCATCGTGTTTGACATTCCCGACGGTGAGCTGTACGACTCCAAGGAGCTTGAACTGAAGCTTGCGCGTATCATGCGCCAGCATCAGGTGGACGCGGTACTGTATCATTGGCCCCGAAGCATGCACAAGGATCATATCGAAGCCAGCCGGATTACCGAAAACGCCATTTTCTTCGCATCCCTGCCTACCTTCGCCATGGATGATCTGGCTCCTGCACCCATCCGCAGCTTTATGCACGCCGAAAACTGGGAGGACTCCGAGGGTTTTGTCCCCTATTATTACTTTGATATTACCCAGGCCTTCCCGCTGTGGAAGGAGAACATCAAAAAGCTTTGGCTTGCCGAGCATTCGCGCGATTTTCAGTATCTGCGCTATTACGAGGCGCTCTCCATCATGCGCGGCGCGCTGATCAAGGTGGAGCATGCCACGTCATTCGGCGTTCCCGACTACAGCAAGCGGGTCAGGAAGGATCTGCTGGTGTAACAAAGAAGGAATCCAGCAAGCCCAGTTTTTGCAAAAGCAAAAGCTGGGTTTTCCATATGGACAAGTATGCTTTGCCTCTGATGCGTTCAATTTCAGCGTCTCCTTTGGAAAAATGATCCCCTGTAAACCTGTTGGGAAAGCATGTTTTGACGTTGCTTTTCTTTTTTCGTTGTGCTACAATACCAATAGTCAAAGATGGTCAATATTTCTTTGACGAAAGGAGGTTCTCTATGCGCCTGAGCGATTCGATCGAACAATTTATCAAAACCATGCTTGCGCAGGAAGAACAGGAAGTAGAATTAAAGCGCAACGAATTGGCCGAGTATTTTGGCTGCGCGCCGTCCCAGATCAATTATGTGCTGGCCACCCGCTTTACGCCGGATCACGGCTATATCATCGAAAGCCGCCGCGGCGGAGGCGGATACATCCGCATTTTCCGCATGCAGCAGGATGCCGGAAAGCAGCTTGTGTACCTGCTTAACGAGCGCATTGGGGATTCCATCAGCGTTTTGTCCGCCAACCGGCTTATTCAGCAGCTGCGCGAGCGCGAAATCGTCACCCCGGACGAAGCGGCTTTGATGTCTGCCGCCGTTTCCCAGCAGTCGCTAAGCCTGCCCATGCCGGAGGAATTGAAAAACGCGCTGCGCGCCAAAATTCTCAAAAGCATGCTGATGGAAGCAGCACGCAAAACCCACTGATGGTCGAAGGAGGAACGATTCATGCTTTGCGAAGAATGCGGCAAAAACCAGGCGACGGTTTCCATCACCGTTACCACCGGCAGTGAAACCACCACGCGCCGTCTGTGCCCCGAATGCATGAAAAAGATGGAATTCAGCCTTGCCAAGGGCGATATCCAGAGCTTTCTGAGCTCTGTGCTCTCGGTGCTTGGCAACGAGAAAAAAGCCGAACAGCCCTCCATCGTGTGTTCATCCTGCGGCCTTTCCTATGCCGAGTTTGAGCATAGCGGACGCCTTGGCTGCGCACAATGTTACCGTGATTTTGCCAGTCAGCTAAAGCCCTTTCTGCAAAAGATCCACGGCCGCACCCAGCACGCCGGGCGCAGACCCAAGGCCTTTGTGCCCGATCCGCAGGATGAACTGAATCAGCGTGTCAGCGAGCTGCGCAGGCTGATGGATGAAGCCGTAACGGAGGAAAACTTTGAAGAAGCGGCCCGCCTGCGTGATGAACTGCGATCCCTGACCGAAGCACGGGAGGTGGCCGGGCAATGAGCAGCGTGCAGGACCGCAGCGTTATCGTATCCGGCCGCGTGCGGCTGGCGCGCAACTACCACGACCTGCCCTTTTCCACCCAGAACAGTCCCGAAAACGCCCTGCTGTGCGTTGAGCGGGCAAGGACGGCTCTGGAGGCGCTGGAGGAGGAATATACCCTCTACCAGCTAAACGCCATGCCTCAGGTGGAGCGTCTGAAGCTGGTGGAACGGCATCTCATCAGCCGGGATCTGCTTCGAAACGTCGATAGCGGCGCGGCGCTCATCCGCGTTGACCGGCACGTAAGCGTTATGGTCAACGAGGAGGATCATCTGCGGATTCAGGCCATCGGCGACGGCCTTTCGCTAAACGATACGGCGCAGGAGGCCTTTGAAGCAGAGGAAGCGCTGGAGGACGTATGCACCTTCAGCTTTGATCCCCAGCTGGGCTATCTTACCTCCTGCCCCACCAACACCGGCACCGGCATGCGCGCATCCCTCATGATGCATTTGCCCATGCTTACCCGTTACAAGCAGATGGGAAACGTGAACCAGTCCATTGCCAAACTGGGCCTGACCATCCGCGGTATCTACGGCGAAGGCAGCGAGGCTCTTGGCGATCTGTATCAGGTAAGCAATCAGGTTACGCTTGGCCGGACGGAGGAAGAAATCATCGACGCCGTAACCGCCGTAGGCAGAAAAATGATCGACATGGAGCAGGCGCTCCGTCAGCGCGCCATGAAGGAAAAACCATCCGAGCTGACCGACGCGCTCTGGCGCAGCTACGGCCTTCTGCGCTATGCCCGGCAGATGGATGAAAAAGAGCTGATGCAGCACTGGAGCAACCTGCGCCTCGGCGTTGCGATGGACATTTTCCAAACCCCGCTGGCCGCCGTGGATGAGCTGTTGACCATTGCGCAAAGTGCGCACGCAAGGCGCTATGCGGATCAGGCGAACGAATCCCTCAGCGCCGAGCAGGCGCGCTGTGAAATTATTCGCAAAACATTGCAGATTACCCCGTAAGGAGGAAACAGATTTATGCCCATTTTTGGACGTTTTACCCAGCGCGCCCAGCGCGCCATGGCTGCTGCCCAGCAGGCTGCGGTCAAGCTGCACCAGCCCTACGTGGGCACGGAGCACCTGCTGCTGGGACTGCTCAGGGAGCCGGGCCCCGTAATCGCCAGCGCTTTGCCCGAAAACGTAACCTACGATACTGTTTTTGAGCAGGTGCGCACGCTGCTTGGCGAGGGCAACGTGCAAGCAACCGGTATGCTGGAATTAACCCCCCGCAGCAAAAAAATCCTGGAAGGCAGCATTTTGGAAAGCCGCCGCCTGCATCACAGCTTTGTCAGCTCGGAGCATTTCTGGCTGGCGCTTCTGCGCGAGGGCGAGGGAGTTGCCGTTACGCTTCTGCGTGGCATGGGCGTGGATGTTGGCGAGCTGCAGACCAAAATTCTGGAAAACATCAACAATACCCAACCCGAATCGCAGGGCACGCCGCAAATGCCCGGCATGCAGCCCACACAGCAAGGCGACGGCGAAAACGTTCTGGAAAAATTCAGCCGTGACCTGACCAAAGCGGCGCAGGACGGCGAGCTGGATCCCGTCATCGGCCGCGCAACCGAAATCGAACGCATTATCCAGATCATGAGCCGCCGCACCAAAAACAACCCCGTGCTCATCGGCGAACCCGGCGTAGGCAAAAGCGCCGTGGTGGAAGGCCTGGCGCAGCTGATCGTATCCGGCAAGGTGCCCGAAACCCTTACCGGAAAACGGCTTCTCTCGCTGGATCTGGGCAGCATGATCGCCGGAAGCAAGTATCGCGGCGAATTTGAGGAACGCCTGAAGGACACCATCAAGGAAGTGCAGAAGCAGGGCAACGTTATCCTGTTTATCGATGAGTTCCACACGCTGATCGGCGCAGGCAAGGCCGAGGGCAGCATGGACGCGGCCAATATTCTCAAGCCCGCGCTGGCCCGGGGCGAGCTGCAGTGCATCGGTGCGACCACGCTGGACGAATACCGCAAAAACATCGAAAAGGATGCAGCGCTGGAACGCCGCTTTCAGCCGGTGAAGGTTGGAGAACCCACCCCCGAGGAGGCGCTGGCAATTCTCAAGGGCTTGCGCGACCGCTACGAAGCGCATCACAAGGTAAAAATCACCGACGAGGCACTGGAAGCCGCTGTCAGCTTTTCCGACCGCTACATCAGCGATCGCTTTCTGCCGGACAAGGCCATCGACCTGATGGACGAGGCCGCTTCCCGCGTACGGCTCAACAGCTTTACCGCTCCCCCGGATGTCAGGGAGCAGGAGGAACGCCTGAAGGCCCTGCAAAACGAAAAGAAGGAAGCCATCGCCCATCAGGATTTTGAATCCGCCGCCCGCCTGCGCGATGAAGAACGAAAGCTGCGCGAGGACATCAGCCGCAAGCGCGCCGAATGGGAGCAGCGCAAAACGGTAAGTCACGAGGCGGTTACCGATGAGGATATCGCTCAAATCGTTGCCAGCTGGACGGGCGTACCCGTCAAGAAAATGACGGAGGATGAAAGCCAGCGTCTGCTGCACATGGAGGATCTGCTTCACAAGCGCGTCGTTGGGCAGGAGGAGGCCATCAGTGCCGTCAGCCGAGCGCTGCGCCGTGCGCGCGCCGGATTGCAGGATCCCAAGCGTCCCATTGGCTCCTTTATCTTTCTTGGACCCACCGGTGTTGGCAAAACCGAGCTGTGCCGCGCGCTTGGCCAAGTGATGTTTGACGATGAAAACGCCGTCATCCGCATCGATATGAGCGAGTATATGGAAAAGCACAGCGTAAGCCGCCTGGTGGGCAGCCCTCCCGGCTATGTGGGCTACGAGGAAGGCGGACAGCTTACCCAGAAGGTGCGCAACAAGCCCTACAGCGTGGTTTTGTTTGACGAGATCGAAAAGGCGCATCCGGATGTGTTCAATATTCTGCTGCAAATCCTCGATGACGGCCGCCTGACCGACAGCACGGGCCGCGTGGTCAATTTCAAAAACACCATCATCGTTATGACCTCCAACGCAGGGGCAAGAAGCGTAAGCACCAAGCGCTCCATGGGATTTGGCGGCAGCGTGGAAACCACCCGCGATTACGAAGCCATGAAGGAACGCGTAATGGCGGAAGTCAAGGATATCTTCCGGCCGGAATTCATCAACCGCATTGATGACCTGATTGTGTTCCACGCGCTGGAGCCTCAGGATATTGAGCAGATTACGGGGCTGATGCTCACAGGCGTCGCCAAACGTTTGAGCGAACGCGGCATGACGCTTTGCTACGATGACGATGTTGTTCGCCTGCTGGCAACCTCCGGTTACGATGCAAACTACGGCGCACGACCCCTGCGCAGAACCATTCAACGCAGCGTGGAGGACGCGCTGAGCGAAGAAATCATTTCCGGCAACATTGCGCTGGGCGATTCGGTGGAGCTGTATGTAAAGGATCAGCGCATTGCTTTTCGCAAGGCGCAGCCGGAAAAGAAAACCCTTTCCGAACCCGCGCTGCAAAACGAGCCGTAAACGTTTCTTTTTTCCAGGCAGACGACAAGTCTGCCTTCAGGCTGTCGAAAAACTTTTCGGGAGTTGTCAGAGGGGCCGCAGCCCCTCTGACTTTGGTTCGTATCGCCCGGCTTTGCCGGGCGGGCGGGGAGTTTTCGGCCTTGCCGAAAACATTTCCGCCAGTTTCTGTCGGAAAAGATCGCGAAGCGAGCTTTTTCGACACGTTGCAGGCAGACGACA
>JAEDGL010000237.1 GCA_016297535.1 Clostridia bacterium
ATCAAAACCGGCATCAACCTCAAGTATGAAAACCCGCGCGAGCTGGGCAGCGACCGTATCGCCAACGCAGTTGCAGCGCAGGCCGAATACGGCGGCCCCTGTATCTTTATCGACTTTGGCACCGCCACCACCTTTGGCGCGATTGATGCAAGCGGCGCGTTTGCGGGCGGCTGCATCTGCCCCGGGCTGAAGCTGACCAGCGAGGCCATTGTAAGCGGCACGGCCAAGCTGCCCCGCTTTGAGCTGGTGCGTCCCGACCGCGTCATTGGCAAAACAACCGTGACCAACCTGCAGGCCGGCGTTATCTACGGCTACATCGGCCAGGTGGAGTATCTGGTGCGCAAATTCCGCAAGGAGCTGGGCGCGCCGGATGCGATGGTGGTGGCCACGGGCGGCATGGCGCGCATGGTGGCCGAGGAGGGCATCATCAACAAGCTGGACGGCAATCTCACGCTCAAGGGCCTGCGGCTGATCTACGAGCGTAATCAATAACAAAAGGGAGGATCCTCCATGAGCAAGGTGATCGGGATCGGCTTTCTGGGCTGCGGCAACGTGGGCAGCGGCGTTTGGCGTTTGCTCAACGACTTTGCGGGCGAAATGGAACATCGTACCGGACTGCGTTTTGACATACGCAAGGTGCTGGTACGAAACCCGGACAAGGCGCGCTGCATTGATTTTGCGCAGGGCGTGCTGACCACGCAGGTGGAGGATGTGCTTGGCGACCCTGAAATTGACATTGTGCTGGAGTTTCTGGGTGGCGAAAAGCCAGCCTGCGACTATCTGATGGAGGCGCTGCGCCGCGGCAAAACCGTGGTAACAGCCAACAAGGTCGCCTTTGCCCTGCACTGGCACGAGCTGCAGAAAACCGCTCAGGAGCACGGAGCCGGGTTGTACTATGAGGCCGCCGTCTGCGGCGCCATTCCCATCATCCATACGCTGGAGGAAAGCCTGCAGGCCAACCGCATCAGCTACATTTACGGCATTGTCAACGGCACCACCAACTATATCCTTACCCGCATGAGCCGCGAGGGCGCGGAGTATGCCGATGTGCTGGCGGATGCGCAAAAGCTGGGCCTGGCCGAGCCCGATCCCTCCAGCGATGTGGAGGGCCTGGACGCCGCCTACAAGCTCAGCATTCTGGCAAGCCTGGCGTTCCACGGCCGGGTGCCCTTTGAAAACGTGCATGTGGAGGGCATTACCTCCGTCAAGGCGGAGGACATCCGCTGCGGGCAGGAGCTGGGCTATACGCTCAAGCTGCTGGCCATCGCCAAGCGCGAAGGGTTGATGGTGGAAACCCGCGTGCACCCCACCTTCATCCGCAACAGCCATCCGCTGGCCAACGTGAACGACGCGTACAACGCCGTTTTCCTGCGCGGCCACGCCTGCGGCGAAATGATGTTCATGGGCCGCGGCGCGGGCGATCTGCCCACGGCCAGCGCCATTGTAAGCGATCTGGTGCGCGCCGCCTCCGCGCAGAAGCATTGCTACCCCACCTTCGATAATACGCTGCATCCCCAGGTGGCGCTGGAAAACAATACCGACTGGCAAACCGCCTTCTATGTGCGCATGCTGGCGGTGGACAAGCCCGGCGTGCTCAGCCATGTTACGCAGACGTTTACCCGCTATGAGGTAAGCATTGCGGCCATGCAGCAGAAGGACGCCGCCCCCGACGGCCGCGTAACGCTGGTGTTTATTACCCACAGGGCCAGCGAAAAGGCCATGATGCAGGCGCTGAGGGCGCTGGATACCAACTTTGCCTGCGTGGAAAGCGTGCTGCGCGTGGAATCCTGATATGTCGCTGGGCTCGGAACAGCAGTCGGAGGGTTGCGGCCCTCCGACTCCCCCCAGAGGGTTTATTGACAGCCTGAAAGGCAGGGGGGGAAAGCCTCCTCCTGCCTTTATGCGTATTGATGGGAAAAGTTCGAAAAATTCCAAAATAGGTGTTGACAAATTCTAAAAAATGAAGTAAGATATAACACGTCGCCGCAAGACTGCAACGACATGGGAGCATAGCTCAGCTGGGAGAGCATCTGCCTTACAAGCAGAGGGTCACAGGTTCGAGCCCTGTTGTTCCCACCATGAATGGCCCGGTAGCTCAGCTGGTTAGAGCGCTAGCCTGTCACGCTAGAGGTCGAGGGTTCGAGCCCCTTCCGGGTCGCCATTATGCCTTGGTAGCTCAGTCGGTAGAGCAGCAGACTGAAAATCTGCGTGTCGGTGGT
>JAEDGL010000238.1 GCA_016297535.1 Clostridia bacterium
CCCTTGGCTGCACGGGTCGGCGCATCCATGGCGAAGATGTTTTCGGTGATTTCATCAGGCGGCGTAAGGCCCTTTTCAATACCGTCCAGGCCTGCTGCCAGACAAACGGCCAGCGCCAGATACGGATTGCAGGTGGGATCGGGGCAGCGCAGCTCCACGCGCGTGGCCTGACCTCGCGCCGCCGGGATACGGATCAACGCAGAACGGTTGCTGGCTGACCATGCCAGATAACAGGGTGCTTCGTAGCCGGGCACAAGACGCTTATAGGAGTTGACCAGCGGATTGGTGATGGCCGTCATAGCACGCACATGGGTCAGCAGGCCTGCAATAAAGGCATAGGCCTCCTTGCTCAGACCCTTGGAGTCGGAAGGATCGGCAAAGATGTTCTTACCGTCCTTAAACAGGCTCATGTTGGTATGCATGCCGCTGCCGTTGATGCCAAAAACAGGCTTGGGCATGAAGGTGGCATGCAAACCATTTTTCTGCGCAAGGGTTTTGACAGCCAGCTTGAAAGTCATGATATGGTCGGCTGCAGTCAGCGCATCCGCATACTTGAAGTCCACCTCGTGCTGTCCCTGAGCAACCTCATGGTGGGAAGCCTCGATCTCAAACCCCATCTGTTCCAATGTCATGCAGATTTCGCGGCGGGTGCTTTCGCCATGATCCAACGGTCCCAGATCGAAGTATCCTGCTTCATCGGAGGTTTCCGTGGTGGGATGGCCCTTTTCATCCGTCTGGAACAGGAAGAACTCGCATTCCGGGCCGACGTTGAAGGAATAGCCCATATCGGCCGCCTTCTTCAGCACCCGTTTGAGCACCCCGCGGGGATCGCCCACAAAAGGCGTGCCATCCGGGTTATAGACATCGCAGATCAGGCGGGCCACCTTTCCATGCTGTGGACGCCACGGAAGGATGGTGAAGGAATCAAGGTCGGGATACAGGTACTGATCGCTTTCGTTGATTCGTACGAAACCAGCGATGGAGCTGCCGTCAATCATGATCTGATTATTGACAGCTTTCTCAATCTGGCTGGCGGTGATGGCCACATTCTTGAGCGTGCCGAAAATATCGGTGAACTGCATGCGGATGAACTCAACGTCCTCTTCCTTGACCATGCGAATAATGTCGGCCTTGCTGTACTTCATGGTTGTACCCTCCCATCAAAAAATCAAAACAGAGCAAGGCGTACCAGTGAATGGCACAGCACCCTTGCTCTGTCGGTGCGAATGATAACAGAAAAACGTTTGCGCTGTCAAGAAAGATTTTTGTATTTTTCTGGTTTTTTTGAAACGAAAAAAATGCGGCTAAAATCGCTTCATTAGAGGCAGACAGAGTCGAAAAAAGCCTCTTGACAAATGGTTTCTGCCAGGTTTACAATCCACTGCAATTTCATACAGCAAAGCGATGCGGAAGCAGAGTAGGCGGAAGAAGAGCGGCAAAGAGAGCAGGCGATGGTGAGAATCCTGTGCGTTCCTTCCGGCCGAAGAACCCTTCCAAGTCCAAACCGAACGCAGCACAGCTGTCAGTAGGAGCGGCGTCAGGATGGCACGTTACAGCCATCGGGGTTTGTCAGAACCCGCTAAGAAGCAAATCAGGTGGCACCACGGAGCGGCGGCCTTCGTCCTGAAATCAAAGAACGAAGTGTCGCCACAAATTGATGGAGGTGCCTTTTTATGTGTTCCATTTTCGGCATTCAGAGCAAACAGATTCCTGCCAAAACCCTCAAAGCCTGCTTTGATCGCACGCTGTCCCGCGGACCGGATATGAGCCGCATGGAAGAGGTTCCCTGCGGCTATCTCGGGTTTCACCGTCTGGCTATCATGGGGCTGGACGAGAGCGGGATGCAGCCGTTTCATCTGGGCGAAAACCGGGTGGTGTGCAATGGCGAGCTGTACGGCTTCCGGCCCATCCGAGAACGGCTGCTGACCAGATACGAACTGGTCAGCCAGTCCGACTGCGAAATTCTCTTGCCGCTGTATCAGGAATATGGACTGGACATGTTCCGTACGCTGGACGCTGAATTTGCGTTGATTCTCTATGATTCCCGGCGCAACAGTCTGATCGCCGCACGCGATCCCATCGGCATCCGTCCACTGTATTACGGTGAACTTGCTGACGGCGGCATGGTCTTTGCCAGCGAGCCCAAAAACCTGCTGGGGCTGTGTGAAACCATTCTGCCGTTTCCTCCCGGCTGCTATTGGGCGGA
>JAEDGL010000075.1 GCA_016297535.1 Clostridia bacterium
CCAGCATGGCCGGGGTGGGCGGCTCGTTTTTGCCGTGCTCGCCCAGCTTGAGCAGAATCAGCACGCTGCACGCCGCCACAAACAGCACCGTGGACTCGCCGAAGGTATCAAAGGCGCGGTAGTCCAGGATCATGCCGGCCACAAAGTTGATGGCGCCGGTTTCCTCAATGCCCTGCTCAATGTAGCGGGCGCTTACCTCGTTGTTATACAGGTTATCCGGGTCGCCAAAGGGCGGCAGCTCGATCACCGTCAGAATCAGCGAGGCCACCACCGCCAGCAGCACCACCACCGCAGCCACGCGGTAGGCGTTTTTGATGATGCGCATGCCCTTGGTGGCGCCCCAGTCGTGCATGCGGCGGTAGCTCAGCTCCTCCTCCACAATCAGCTCCTGGCGCACTTCATCGGCCCGGGCCTCCAGCATGGCAAACGTCTCCGGATCAATCTCGCGCTGCATGCGCTCGCTGGGCCTGGCAAGCACATCCTGCAGCTCGCGGTCCAGGGCGTTGTCATCCTCCCCGTACAGCCAGCGGCTGAGGCGGGCTTTCAGATCACTTGCTTTCATGGCGATCCTCCTCCTCAGGCCTGATGGCGTGGATCTTTTTGAGCGTGATGAAGAACAGGATGCTCGTTACCCCCGCGCCCACCGCCGCCTCGGTAATGGCCAGGTCCGGGGATTGCAGCAAAATCCACACAATGCTCATCAGCAGGCTGTAGGCCATATAAATGATCACGGTTACCAGCAGGTTTTTGCTAAGGCATGTGGCCACGGCGCACACCAGCAAAAACGAAAACACGATCACAGAAAACAGATTGTTCATTTTTCAATGACCTCCATCTCGTTTTCGGGATGCTCGTTGGAGACCAGCTCCAGACGGGCGATCAGATGGCCGCCCGTGGGGCTGGTAATCCACACAAAGAGGGAAACCAGCAACAGCTTTACCACTACCCAGCCATCCGGCGCGGAAATGCACAGGGCGGCCACCACCAGAAACAGCCCCAGCGAATCGCCCATGGAGGCGCCGTGCATGCGGTTGAGCACATACTTGAAGCGGTACTGCGCAACCACCCCGGTAATCAGCAAAAACAGCCCGGCCGCCAGCAGCGCGGCCGTCAGGACAAAACGGATCCAGTCAAGCATTCTTTTCGTCCTCCCTGTGCTTTTTCTCGCGCGCCTCCAGGGTGATGCCCATGTACACCTTGCACAAAACCACCACAGCCAAAAAGCCGATCAGCGCGTAAATCAGCGCCACATCCACCAGATACCCCTGCTGCTGGCGGATGGCCAGAATGCAGATCATGGCGATGGTAAGGGTGGAAATCATGTTGATGGATACAATGCGGTCGGCAATGCTGGGGCCCTGAATGGCGCGCACAAGGCACAGCAGCGTAAGCGCCGCCAGCACCACCAGCGCGGATTGATACAGTACGTTATAGGCGTTGGCAACCGTCATGCGCGACCCTCCTTTTTCCGCTGCATCTCAAGCAGCTGCTTCTGGAACGGCGTATCCTCGATGCCCTCGGCAAACTGGCTGTCCAGCGCGTGCACGGTCAGGCGGTCCGCCTCGCTAAGCACGGTAATGGTGCCGGGCGTTACGGTAATGCAGTCGGCCAGCACGCTTTTCAACGCGCCCCTGAGCGGCGTATGAAAGGTAACCAGCCGGGGGCTTACCTCGGCCTTTTTGCTGTACACCACGCGGATCAGCGCCACGTTGCTTTTGACGATCTCGCACAAAAGCAGCCACAGATAGCGCACCCCGGAGGGAATCAGCCGCAGCAGCTCCCTGTCCTTGCGCAGGCTGTAGCCCAGAAACCGCCAGCTGAACAGGTACACCAGCGCGCTGAGCGCCACGCCGAAGATGGCGATTTCGGCGTTGAGCTTGCCGTTGAACACCACCCACAGCACAAAGAATACCAACAACATGTTTCTCCCTCTTTTCTTGCAACAGGCTCTTTGCGGAAAAGAACCGTCCGCTTGCGCCATGCGCCTTCGGACATAATCAAGCGTTTCCTCCTTTAATAGGAAGAAACGCCATGGCTTTCTTTTCGTTTGTCATTGTACGCTCCCGGAGAAGAATTGTCAATACACATCGGAAAATGAAGAACGTTCAGGGCCTGATGCCGGGCCTGATGCGGTACAGCTCCACCTGCTCATACCAGAAGTTGGGCGATTGGGCGCTGGCTACCAGCTCATAGTTTTCGTACAGCTCCCGGGGGCCGGGCTTGTGCACCACCACGTAATCCACCAGCCCCTCGCGGATGTAGCGCAGCTGCTCCTGCGCCTTTTCCTCCATTGCCACATTGCTGCTGTGAAAAAACCGTACGCTGGGCGCAATGCCCGCGGCGGTAAAGAAGCCCGCGTCCATAAAGCCGTAGTTGAGCAGCGTGGCGCCGGGCGTCTGGTTGATGACCTCCGCCAGCTGGTACTGCATGGTTTCCTCCCGGGGCTGCAGGAAGGTGCAGCCGAAGTCCACATGCCAGTTGTAGCTGGTCAGCGGGCACAGGGCCACGCACGCCGCGCTCAGCAAGGCCAGGGTTCGTTTGCGCACGGGCCTGCGGATAACGCTGGCCAGCGCGGCCGCCCCCGCAATGGAAAGCGGAGCCAGCGCCTGCCCGTAGTAGGGATATTCCACGCCGCTGAAAAACACCAGCGCCGCGCCAAGCACCGCCGAAAGCAGCAGCACAGCGGCCTCCCACCGGGGGCGGCGCAGGCAAAACCAGCCCAGTCCCCCCACAATGGCCACCGTGTACGGCCCGTTGCGCCACAGCCAGGCAAGCCCGTTGGCCGCCATGGCCCTGGCTCTTTGAGGCAGGGCCATGGCCGAGCCGCCGTAGCGGAACAGATTATCGTAAAAATACACGCCCAGCCAGTCGCCGATCGCGCCGTTCACGCCAAAATAAACGATCCACGGCACGGTGGACAGCGCAAAACCCGCAAGCAGCCAGCCGATCATGCGCAGGCTGCTTTTCCATTCGCCCCGCGTGAGGTGGCGAAGCCACAGCGCAAGCAGCAGCCCCGCCTGCACGCCCAGGCAGGTAAACTTGATCCACAGCACGCATCCGGCCAGCGCGCCCTGGGCCACCAGCCCCGAAGCGGACATCCGGCGCCTGCCGCTTTGAAGATACGCCAGCCCCTGCCAGAGCGAGGCGGCCAGCAGCGGCATGCACATTTCCTCCGCGCTGTCGCCCTCGCAAAAGCTGTGCGCGGCGTACACCGCCCACGCAAGCAGCGGAAGCACCAGCAGGGCGCCGGACCGGGGCGCGTAAAGCGCGATGGTGCGGTAGCCAAAATACAAAAACGCCGCGGCCAGCAGCACCTCCATCACATACACGCCCAGAAAGCTGTCAAAGCTGATCAGCGCGCACAGGGCATGCAGCGCGTACAGGAGCGGCCCCTTGTGATCGTACAGGTCGCGGTAAACCACGCGGCCCTGCGTCATGCCCTTGCCAACGGAGAGGTAGATGTTGGCGTCGCACCAGTCGTTGATGGGCCAGGCCGGGGACGAGCGCGAGGTAAACAGCAGCATCAGCACCGCCAGCAGCAGGCCGTACAGGAAAATTTTGCGGTTTTGGGAACGGGCCATGGCTGCAATCCCTCCTTTGTGCCGGAAAGCCTCCGGGCTTTGTTACCAGGTAAGCTCCCCGGGGCGGTATCCTTCGGGCAGCTCCTCCTCCTGCAGGAAGCGGAAGCTTTCATCCTCCAGAATGGGCAAAAACGCCTCGTAGGGCATTTCGTCAAACTCGCAGCCCCAGCTGCTCTGGCCAAACCAGCCGCCCTCGCGCGCGCGCAGGTTGAGATCGCGCGCAAACTTGGTGTGGTTGGAGCAGTCGTGCACGGCCACCGGCCAGTGCTCCTGCGCGGCCTGCTTCATCAGCCGCAGGGTGATCTCGCGGCTCCACACCGGGCTCAGATAGCCCTGACGGCACAGATAGAAATTTTCGCCCCAGTAGTTGCCGATGTTGTTCGGGTTCAGGTGCAGCTCGGCACAGTTCATAAAATCGATGCCGGTGGCCAGAATCTGCTCCTTCTTTTGCTGGAAGCGCTCCCAGTACGCCGGGGTGGAGGGCGTTTCAATGCCCACCTGCCCTATATACTTTTTGGCCAGCGCCATGTTTTCAATCACCCTGTCCGCGCAGTCCGACGCGCCCAGGTTAAAGCGCAGCTCGTCCAGCCCCGCCTCGCCCAGCGCCCGCAGCTGATCCTGCGTGCAGAGCAGGCCGTTGGTATACATATGCTGGTGGATGCCCGCGGCGTGAAATCTGGCAATCACGCCGTAGTATTTTTCAATTTCCATAAAGGGCTCCAGGTACACATACGAAATGCCCGTGGGACGGTTGCTCACAGACAGCAACAGGTCCAGATCGCGCTCGTAAAACCGGGTGCCGCCGATTTCCCAAAGCCCCTCGCCGATGGGCGGAATCTGATCCAGCTCGCCATAGTTGTAGCAGAATTTGCACGCCACGTTGCAGCGGTTGGTTTTGCGGATGGCCGAAAGCCCCGTTCCCAGCAGGCAGCTTTTGCAGCCCTGGGGGAAGCGCTCGTCCCCGCCCACATAGAAGGTTCTGCCCTGCAGGGATTTGAGGCCCGGAATCTGCGCCATCAGCGCCTCGTTGCGCGCGTCCACTGCGTCCTCGATCTGGGCAAAAACGGCGTACACAATCTCCTGCTGGCGGATGGACAGCTGCTCGCCCTGCGGCAGCTGGGCAAAAAACCGAAACCATGTCAGCGCGTCCTTTTTGGATATCTTCATCTGTATTTCTCCTTTACGCTTTTTCCCTGGGCCATGCCGCCAGCGACCACACCACCCCCGCCACGGCAAACGCCGAAACGCAGGCAAACGCCGTGGGATAGCTGCTGCCCGTGGCGTCCAGCAGCCAGCCCATCACAACGGGGCCAAGGGTCATGCCAAGGCTGTAGATGCTTTGAAATACGCCCACCGCCGTGGTTTTCTGCCCCGGCTCCACCCTGGCCGGGCACAGCGCCATCAGCTGGGTATACAGAAGCGTGCGGCTCGCGCCGCCCAGCAGCTGGGCAAGCAGAATCATCCACACCCGGGTGCACAGCGGCAGCGCCAGGCAGTACAGCGCCAGCAGCCCAAAGCCCATGGCGAAAAACGCGCGGTTGCTCATCCGGCTGAAAACGCCCCGGCTGTACACGGCGCTGGCGGCGGTGCCTGCCACATAAAACGCAACCGCCACAAGGCTAAGCAGAAATCCGCCCGCCCCGCGCTGCCGGGCGTAGGTGTTGACAAAGGACATCGCGGTGGCAAAGCTGATCAGCTGCACCAGCGCGCACATCAGCGAGCACAGCAGCAAATGCCGGTTGCACAGCACCCTGCCCAGCTCTGCCAGCCGAAACGGATGCCTGCCGGCGCTGCCGCCCTTTTGGCACAGGGGCAACAGGCACAGGGCGATCAGCGCAACGCCCGCGCTGATGCCAAACAGCGGCTTCATGCCCAGCCATTCCACCAGCGTGCCGCCCACCAGATAGGAAATCAGAATGCCCAGGTTGTTGGCCGCGATCAGCCTGCCCATGCGCTGCTTCACGTTGGGATAGCCGCCGGTAAACGCCACCGTAAAGCTGACCCAGGTGGACGCGCCCGCGCCGGCCAGCGTGCGGCTGCACAGATAGGCCAGGGGCGATTCCACCAGCATGGGCAGCGCGCTGCCCGCCACCACGCACGCCAGGCCGCAGGCCATATACAGCCGGTGCCGGCCCAGGCAATCCTCGCTTACGCTTACGGGAATGCGCAAAACAAGCTGCGAAAACCCGTACGCGCCCAGAATGACGCCCGAAAGCGAGGCCGCCACCCCCAGCGCCGCCAGATGCGGCGTCAGAAACGGCACAAAAATATACTGCGAAAACCAGAACAGCGTAACCACAAGCAAAAACAGGCTGTCCTTTCTTTGGTTCTCCATGCGTACACACCCTTCCACACAGGATCGATGCTATCATAACACGACCGCTGTGGGGGCGCAAGGGCTTTGCCGGGCGGGCTTTGAAAACCATTTTTTTCTTTTCCGGCGGGCAGCAGCTTCACCGCCGCGGCGCTATGCTTGCAAATCCTGATTTCCAGCGCCTTTGCGCCGTGCTGAAAAACACTTCCACGCGGCATGCCATGCGCCGCAAACGGTCAAAATGGGCGCGATGGGAGGGAATGAGCATGGACAGGACTGGAAAGACTTCAAAATGGGGCATGCGCATCAGGGCGGTGATCCCATGGCTTCTTATCTGATCAGACACTCCCCGCGCCTGAGCGGCGAGGTGGAAGTAAGCACGGCCAAAAACGCCGTTTTGCCCATTCTGGCCGCGGGGCTTTTGTCGGAGGATCCGCTGATCATCCGCCAGGTGCCGCGCATTACGGATGTGGATACGCTGCTGGGCATTCTGCGCGACTGCGGCGCGCAGGTGCAGCGCAACGGCGTGGATGTAAGCGTGTGCGCCATGCAGCCGCAAAGCCCCAACCACGAGGAAAACATGCGCCGCCTGCGCGCAAGCATCCTGATTCTGGGCCCCATTCTGGCGCGCACGGGCAGCGCCTGCGTGGGGCTGCCGGGCGGCTGCGCCATTGGCCAGCGGCCGATTGATCTGCATCTGCGCGGGCTGCAGGCGCTGGGCGCGCAGGTGCACGCGGTGGGCGGCCTGCGCCAGCTCAGCGGGCGGCTGACCGGCCAGCGGGTATATCTGGATCTGCCAAGCGTGGGCGCCACCGAAAACCTGATGATGGCCGCCACCCTGGCGCAGGGCGTAACCACCATTGAAAACGCCGCCAAGGAGCCGGAGATTGTGGATCTGGCCAACTGCCTGAACCTGATGGGCGCCAAAATCAGCGGCGCGGGCACGGGCACCATTTGCGTGTGCGGGGTGGAGCGGCTGCACGGGGCCGTGTATCACCCCATTCCGGACCGGGTGGAGGCAGGCACGCTGCTGTGCGCGGCCGCCGTTACGGAGGGAAGCGTGCTGGTGCGCGGCGCCTGTGCGGAGCATTTGCGCTCGCTTCTGTTCAAGCTGCAGGAAACGGGCGTGGGCATACGCGAAACGCCCGGCGGCATCCGCCTGAGCGGCTCGGCCGTGGCGCCCTTTGAGGTGCGTACCTTAGCCTACCCGGGTTTTCCCACGGACATGCAGGCCCCCATGACCGTGGTGGCTCTCAAGTGCCGCGGGCGCAGCATGCTGAGCGAAACCGTGTTTGAAAACCGCTTTATGCACGTGACGGAGCTTTTGCACCTGGGGGCGCGCATCCGGGTGGAAAACAATGTGGCGCTGGTGGATGGCGGCGTGCCGCTGGAGGGCGGTATGGTCAAAAGCACGGATCTGCGCGCCGGCGCGGCGCTGATGCTGGCCGGGCTGATGGCCGAGGGCGAAACCATCCTGCAGGATCCCTCGGGGCACATCGAGCGCGGGTACCAGGATCTGCCGGAAAAGCTGCGCTCGCTTGGCGCGGATGTGGAAAAAATTGAGGACCGGGTTTGACGCAAGCCGTCCAAAACCTTACAGGGAGTTGTCAGAGGGGCCGCAGCCCCTCTGACTTTGATTCGTATCGTCCGGCTTTGCCGGGCGGGCGGAGAGTTTTCGGCTTTGCCGAAAACATTTCCGCCAGTTTCGGCGGAAAAGATCGCGCAGCGGGCTTTTTGCCGGCCATAGGCTCTTCCTCCTCCCCGGTGCTGACAAGCTCCCCTTCTCCGTGGTATAATGTTCCCATTCCAACGAAAGGACATCCGCTCATGAACCGCTTCGTTCTCAAGGCTCCCTATCAGGCCAGCGGCGACCAGCCCGCAGCCATCGAATCCCTGTCGCGGGGCGTGATGGACGGGCTGAAGGATCAGGTGCTGCTGGGCGTTACCGGCAGCGGCAAAACCTTTACCATGGCCTCCATCATCGAAAAGGTGCAAAAGCCCACGCTGGTGCTGGCGCACAACAAAACCCTGGCCGCCCAGCTGTGCAGCGAGCTGCGCGCTTTCTTTCCGGACAGCGCGGTGGAATATTTTGTAAGCTATTACGATTACTATCAGCCCGAGGCCTACATCGCCGCCACCGATACCTATATCGAAAAGGACGCCTCCATCAACGAGGAGATCGACCGCCTGCGCCACTCGGCCACCGCCGCCATCCGTGAGCGCAAGGACGTGATCATCGTGGCGTCCGTCTCCTGCATCTACTCCATGGGCGACCCCAGCGAGTACGAGGGCATGATGGTCTCCATGCGTCCGGGCATGCAGATCAGCCGTTCGCAGCTGGTGGAGCGCCTGGTGGATATCCAGTACGCCCGCAACGATATCGATTTCAGCCGCGGCAGCTTCCGCGTAAAGGGCGACGTGGTGGAAATCATCCCCGCCAACGAGCGCGAGCATGCGCTGCGCATCGAGTTTTTCGGGGATGAGATCGACCGCATCCGCGAAATCGAGGTGGTCAGCGGCAATGTGCTTTCCACCCTGGAGCACGCGGTGGTCTTTCCCGCCACGCACTACGCCATGGACCGCGACAAGATGACGGAAAACATCGGCCAGATTGAAAAGGATCTGGAAATCCGCGCCAAACAGCTGGAGGACGAGGGCCAGCCCCTTTTCGCCCTGCGCCTGCGCCAGCGCACCCGCTACGATATCGAGATGATGCGCCAGATCGGCTTTTGCACGGGCATTGAAAACTACAGCCGCTACTTTGACGGCCGCCGGCCCGGCGACGCGCCCTTCTCGCTGCTGGATTATTTCCCGAAAGATTTTCTGATGTTTATTGATGAAAGCCACGTGACCGTGCCGCAGGTGCGCGGCATGTACAACGGCGACCGCGCCCGCAAGCAGAACCTGGTGGATTACGGCTTCCGCCTGCCCTCCGCCTTTGACAACCGGCCGCTGCTGTTTGAGGAATTCCGCCAGCGCCAGAACCAGACCATCTACGTTTCCGCCACGCCCGCGCCCTATGAGCTGGGCATTGCGCAAAACGTGGTGGAGCAGATCATTCGCCCCACGGGCCTGATCGACCCGGAGATTGTTCTGCACCCGGCCACCGGGCAGGTGGACGACCTGATCGGCCAGATCAACCGCACGGTGGACCAGGGCGGCAGGGTGCTGGTAACCACGCTGACCAAGCGCATGGCCGAAAACCTGACCGATTACCTCAAAAACCTGGGCATCCGCGTGCGCTACCTGCACTCCGATATCCAGACCATGGAGCGCACCCAGCTCATCCGCGACCTGCGCCTGGGCGAGTTTGACGTGCTGGTGGGCATCAACCTGCTGCGCGAGGGTCTGGACATGCCCGAGGTAAGCCTGGTGGCCATTCTGGACGCGGACAAGGAGGGCTTCCTGCGCAGCGAAACCTCGCTGATCCAGACCATCGGCCGCGCCGCGCGCAACGTAAACGGCCGCGTGATCCTCTACGGCGATTCCATCACCGAAAGCATGGAAAAGGCCATTACCGAAACCAACCGCCGCCGCGCCCTGCAGCAGGCCTACAACGAGCTGCACGGCATTACCCCGCAAAGCGTGCAGTCCACTGTGCAGGCGCTGATCCGCATTACCGACAGCATGCAGCAGAACAAGCCCGATTCCATGAGCCAGGAGGAGCTGGACGGCCTGCTCAAAAGCATCGAGGACCAGATGCTCTCCGCCGCCAAGGACCTCAACTTTGAAAAGGCCGCCAAGCTGCGCGACGAGCTGTTCCGCCTCAAGGGCGAATCCACCGCCGGTATTCAAAAGCCGCAAACCCACCGCAGGCGGCGCGAGCGCACCCGAAAATAACCTTTTCGGCAAAAAACCGCTTTCCCCCCTTGACAAACGGATGAATATTATACATAATAACGTGAATAAACATTCAAGGAGGATTTTGCCATGGCTTCCAAGGCAAAGAAGGATATCAAAAAGGTTGTTCTCGCCTACTCCGGCGGACTTGATACTTCCATCATCATTCCCTGGCTGAAGGAAAACTACAACAATTGCGAGGTCATCGCCGTTTCCGGCGATGTGGGCCAGGGCACCGAGCTGGACGGGCTGGAGGAAAAGGCCCTCAAAACCGGCGCCAGCAAGCTCTATATCGAGGACCTCAAGGAAGAGTTCATCACCGATTTCATCTACCCCACCATGCAGGCGGGCGCGGTGTATGAAGGCGAATATCTGCTGGGCACCAGCTTTGCGCGTCCCATCATCGCCAAGAGGATCGTCGAGATCGCCAAGGCCGAGGGCGCGGACGCCATCTGCCACGGCTGCACCGGCAAGGGCAACGATCAGGTGCGCTTCGAGCTTACCATCAAGGCCTTCGCCCCGGAAATGGCCATCATCGCCCCCTGGCGCGAGTGGGATATCAAGAGCCGCGACGAGGAGATCGACTACGCCGAGGCGCATCACATCCCCCTGAAAATCAACCGCGAAACCAACTACTCCAAGGACAAGAACCTCTGGCACCTGAGCCACGAGGGCCTGGATCTGGAGGATCCCGCCAACGAGCCGCAGTACAACAAGCCCGGCTTTCTGGAGCTGGGCGTAAGCCCCGAGCAGGCGCCCGACAAGCCCACCTATGTTACCCTGCACTTTGAAAAGGGCGTGCCCACCGCCGTCAACGGCCAGGCCATGAAGCCCGTGGAAATGATGGAGTTTCTCAACAAGGTGGGCGGCGAAAACGGCGTGGGCCTGTGCGACCTGGTGGAAAACCGCCTGGTGGGCATGAAGAGCCGCGGCGTGTACGAAACCCCCGGCGGCACCATCCTCTACCGCGCGCATCAGGTGCTGGAAACCATCTGCCTGGATCGCGATACCCAGCACTACAAGGAGCTGGTGGGCAACCGCTATGCGGAGCTGGTGTACTTTGGCCAGTGGTTTACTCCCCTGCGCGAGGCTCTGGCCGCCTTTGTTACCGAAACCCAGAAGACCGTTACCGGCGATGTTACCCTCAAGCTGTACAAGGGCAACATCATCAACGCCGGCGTTACCTCGCCTTTCTCCCTGTACAGCGAGGAGATCGCCACCTTCGGCGAGGATCATGTGTACGACCAGAAGGACAGCGCCGGCTTCATCAACCTGTTTGGCCTGCCCATCGCCGCACGCGCCCAGCTGCTCAAGGGCAAGCTGTAATCAAAGATCGCCGCAGGCAAGCTTTTCTGACAAATCAGCGCCTCCGCCCGTTAGTCGGGTGGTCGTAAAACAGTAAAAGCCAAGCTGCATCTGCAGCTTGGCTTTTATCATTGTTCGCACTACGTGGCAGAATGCGATGTATAGAAGTGCGCCCTTTATCAGTTCGACAAATTGGAATTTGTTAAACTGATTATTTTCTGTTTCCCAAAACACGTGTCATTGCCATTTTTCTGAAATCGCCAAAAGAAAGTCCGACTGTTCTCAAAAAGAATTTCTCCATAACCGCAAATCCAGCAAACGCAAGAACAAATCCGATTATCCATTGCCACAAAGGTAATCCTCCCACTTTGTTGATTTGTATGATAATGAAGATAGAATAGGCAAACATGATGAGTCCCGTAATCATACCTGGCGTATATGGCTTCTTTAACTTGTGTATTTTGATACCTGCAACATGAATCACACCTTCAAAAAGTCCAAGTCCCAAAGGAATTAGCATAAGGAATGTTGTTTGTTGCAAAGCAAACGGAACCAGCAACATAATCAAAATGTATATCGCAACAGGCAAGTGCATTCTTGCCTCACTTGCGGTAATTTCTATTCCAAATCCACCAAAAAACAAGTCATAAAAACCACCTGGAAATCTGGATTCCTCCCACTCATGAAAGGTATATAAAACCATAAATCCAAGCAATGCCTTTCCTGCAAGAGATAAACTATCCCAAAAGAAAAGGCTCACTCCAAATACGATAGACAAAACCGTGGTTAGTATTTCAAGATTATAATTTACTATCAACTTTTTCATTGTAACACCTCGTCAAATTCAAGTTTATCTATCCATATGAGTTATTTTATCATGTGACAGCAATATA
>JAEDGL010000076.1 GCA_016297535.1 Clostridia bacterium
CGCTCCGGCGGCGGCAAGCGCCCCGGCTTCGAGGGCGGCCAGATGCCCCTGTACCGTCGTATCCCCAAGAAGGGCTTTACCAACATCTTTGGCACCGAGTATGCCGAGGTTAACGTTGGCCAGCTGGAGGTTTTCAACGACGGCGTTGTTGTGAATGCCGAGCTGCTCAAGGCGGCCGGTATCATCAAGAAGACTCTGGACGGCGTGAAGATTCTCGGCAACGGCGAGCTGACCAAAAAGCTTACCGTAGAGGCTGCGAAGTTCACTGAGTCTGCCAAGCAGAAAATCGAGGCGGTCGGCGGGAAAGCCGAGGTGAAGTAAGATGGCCAAGAACGCTAACAAAAAAGGCGGCGTATGGCAATCTCTTCGCAACGCCTGGAAGGTGGAGGACATCCGCAAAAAGCTGATCTACACCTTCCTGATGCTGCTGCTCTTCCGCTTGGTTGGCGTGATTCCTGCACCTGGCATTGATTATGCCAAGGTGCAGGCCTCTACCGCCAGCCTGCCGATTTTGGACCTGGTGAATATGATGACCGGTTCCAACTTCAGCAACATGACCATTATGGCCATGGGCATTACCCCCTACATCAACTCCAGCATTATTATGCAGCTGCTGACCATCGCCATCCCCGCTCTGGAGCGCATGCAGAAGAGCGGCCCCGAAGGACAGAAGAAGATTGCTCAGATCACCCGCTATGTAACTATCGTGCTGGCGGTGATCCAGGCCATCGGCCTGGTTTCCAGCATGGGCTACATCAAGACCGGCTGGTTCAACTACCTGCTGGTGGGTGTGAGCATGGCTGGCGGTACCGCCTTGGCCATGTGGATCGGTGAGCGCATCACCGAAAAAGGCATTGGCAACGGTATCTCCCTGCTGATCTTCGCTGGTATTATCTCCAATCTGTTCAGCGGTATTACCACCATGTTCCAGAAGGCGTTCACCGCCACCAGTCTGGTGCCGTGGCTGCAGCTGCTGGGCATGCTGGTGATTATGCTGGTGATGATCGTGCTGGTTACCTTTGTTGACCTGGGCGTACGCCGCATCAACGTCAACTTTGCCAAGCGCGTGTCCGGCCGCAAAATGTTTGGCGGCCAGAACAGCGTAATCCCCCTGAAGGTTGTTAGCGTGGGCGTGCTTCCGCTGATCTTCGCCTACTCCTTCATGGCGTTCCCCGGCACCATTATCCAGCTGGTGGGCGGCGCGAACAGCGCGGCTTCCACCTGGTGGAGCCGTTACATGAACGCGTACAGCCCCCTGTACATGGTGATTACGGCGCTGCTGATTATCGCCTTTACCTATTTCTATTCCTCCATCTCCTTCCAGCCGGATGAGATGGCCAAGAACATCCAGCAGCAGGGCGGCGCGGTTCCCTCCGTGCGTCCCGGCAAGCCCACCGCGGATTATCTGCGCAAGGTAAACAACCGCCTGGTGCTCTTCGCTGCGCTGTTCCTGGCGGTGCTGGCTACCGTGCCCACCCTGCTCACGCTGCTTCTTGGCGTACAGCTGCCCTTTGCGGCCAGCAGCATGCTGATTGCTGTGAGCGTGGTGCTGGAGTTCAAGCGCCAGATGGACGACCTGCTGGTCAGCCGCAACTACGACTCCATTTCCTGAGAAAAGGCTGTCGAAACGGAAAAGTGGCAACGGCACAGCCGTTCGTTACGAATGAAGCGCCGCTAAGGCGCGGCACGGCACAGGTAACCCGGTTAAGACGGGTATACTGCTGAGTGCCGCGCATTAGCGGCTTCATCGTGGATGTAGCATTCCTCTTTTTCCACCACTGTGGTTGTACAGGAGGTACGACATGAATATCATTTTCCTTGGCCCTCCCGGTGCGGGCAAGGGCACGCAGGCGCAGATCATCTGCCAGAAAATGGGCATTCCCCAGATTTCCACCGGTGATATGCTGCGCGCCGCCATTGCCAACCAAACCGAAACAGGTCTGAAAGCAAAGGAATACATGGACAAAGGTCAGCTGGTGCCGGATGCGGTGGTTATTGACATCGTAAAGGAACGACTGACCGGGGAGGATTGCCGGAAGGGATATATTCTGGATGGCTTCCCCCGTACGGTAGAGCAGGCCCAGAGCCTGGGCACCTTTGCCAAAATCGACGCGGCCATCAACCTGGACGTGCCCGATGAGGTGCTGGTGGCCCGCCTGAGCGGCCGCCGCGTTTGTCCCCTGTGCGGCGCCCCCTACCATGTGGACCGCCTGAACGGCGAAAGCGTGTGCAGGGTGGACGGCACTCCTCTGATCCAGCGCGATGATGACAAGCCCGAAACGGTGCTCAACCGCCTGAAGGTGTATCATCAGAAAACCGCGCCGCTGATTGATTACTACCGCAGCGAAGGCAAGCTGGTCAACATTACCGGCAGCGGCAGCCTGGAGGAAATCAGCGCAGAGATCCTTGAAACACTTGAGGCGATCCAATGATTTATCTCAAGAATGCACAGCAGCTGGACTGCATGCGGCGCGCCGGCGCGCTGCTTTACGAGGTGCTCTGCCGCCTGCGTGAAGCCATCAAGCCGGGCATGAGCACCACGGAGCTTGACGTATACGCCGAGCAGCTCATCCGCAAGCACAAGGCGATCCCGTCCTTTTTGGACTATCAGGGCTATCCGGCCTCCATCTGTGCCTCCATCAACGATGAGGTGGTGCATGGCATCCCCTCGGAAACGGCCATCCTTAAGGAGGGGGATATCCTCTCCGTGGATTGCGGCCTGATCCTGGATGGCTGGCAGTCGGACAGCGCTTTTACCGTTGGGGTAGGCAAAATCTCCGCGGAAAATCAAAAGCTGATCGACGTTACAGAGGAGAGCTTTTTCAAAGGTATTCGACAGGCCATTGCCGGTAACCATATCGGAGATATCGGCCACGCCATTCAAAGCTACACCGAAGGCTTTGGCTACGGCGTGGTGCGCGATCTAACCGGGCATGGCATTGGCCGCAGCATGCACGAGGATCCCAGCGTACCCAACTTTGGCCGCCCCGGTCACGGCACGCGCCTGCGCGCGGGCATGACCCTGGCTGTGGAGCCCATGATTACCATGGGCGATTACCGGGTTGCGGAGCTGGAGGACGGCTGGACCATTGTAACCGAGGATGGCAGCGTGTGCGCGCATTACGAGCACACCATTGCCATCAACGAAAAGGGCCTGCCGGAAATCCTCAGCTATCCGGGCTATGTGCTCACGGAGGATGCCCAGTGAAAGCAAAACCGACCGAGCCTGGCCGCGTGGTTATTTCCACCCAGGGGCACGACGCGGGACGCTGGTACGCCATTCTCAGCGTGCTGGACGAGCGCATGGTGCTGCTGGTGGATGGAGATACCCGCAGGCTGGCAAAGCCCAAAAAAAAGCAGGTAAAGCATTTGCATGCCTTGCCCCTGAGCATTCGGGTGCAGGGCTGCGGAGAAAGCGGCGGCCCGCTGGCCGACAGCGACATCCGCAAGGCGCTCAAAGCGCAGAAGGATGCTTACCTCATCCAAACCGGGTATGCGCGCAAGGCGCAGCCGGTAGATGTAAAGGAGGCAGACGCACTTGTCCAAGAGTGATGTCATTGAAATGGAAGGCACTGTTAAAGAGGCGCTTCCGAACGCGAACTTTAAAGTGGAGCTCCCCGGTGGGCATCAGATCATGGCACAGATCTCGGGTAAAATGCGTATGAACTTCATCCGCATCTACCCCGGTGACAAAGTAACCGTTGAGCTATCGCCCTATGATCTGACCCGCGGCCGCATTACGTGGCGCAGCAAGAACTAAGCGAAAGCATCTCGCGGCCAACCCCTTTGGCCGTTCCCAAAAAGGAGGAAAACACAATGAAGGTACGTCCCTCTGTGAAGCCCATTTGTGAAAAGTGCAAGATCATCAAGCGCAAGGGCCGCGTGATGGTGATTTGCGAAAATCCCAAGCATAAGCAGAAGCAGGGCTAATACAGGGCAGCGCCCTCGAAACCCGCTTTCCGCCAAAAACAGCAGCCGTGAGTTCACAAGACTCACGGCTGCTGTTTAAATCGTCGGAAAAGATCGCCGCAGGCGAGCTTTTTTGCCAAGCTGAACAGCCGTGAGTTCGCAAGACTCACGGCTCAGGCTGTCAAAAAACCTTATCGGGAGTTGTCAGAGGGGCCGCAGCCCCTCTGACTTTGGTTCGTATCGCCCGGCTTTGCCGGGCGGGCGGGGAGTTTTCGGCCTTGCCGAAAACATTTCCGCCAGTTTCTGTCGGAAAAGATCGCGAAGCGAGCTTTTTCGACACGCTGAGCCGTGAGTTCACAAGACTCACGGCTGCTGTTTTTGGCGGAAAAACCGGGCAAGGACAAATTAATCCCACAGCAGGCACTGGCTTTTGCCTTTCTGCTTGGCGCGGCGCAGGGCCTCGTCCGCTTTTTCAAGCAGCAGCTGCAGGTCGCGCTCATCCTTTCCGCACACGGCGATGCCGCCGGAGCAGGAGGCATCAAGCGGCTCCTCCATCAGGCTGTCGTTAAACTGGCTACAGATGCGCTGGCCCAGGTCCATGGCGGTTTGCACGCTATCCAGATGCTTCAGGATCACCGCAAATTCATCCCCGCCGTAGCGGCAGAGAACATCCTCCGTGCGGGTCTGGCTGCGCAGTAGATCGGCAAAGGCGCGAATCATGCGGTCGCCTGTGTCGTGGCCGAAGGTGTCGTTAACCTTTTTGAGGTTATCAAGATCAAACATGCAAACGGCCAGAGGCAGGTTTTCTGTGCGGATGGATGCGATGGCCGCCTGAAAACCGCGACGGTTGAGCAGGCCTGTCAGATAGTCCCGGTGGGCCTCGTCGCGCAGAATGCTCTCCCGCCTGTGGGCCTGCGCGATATCGATCAGGTTTTGCACGCGCTTGCGCAAATCGCAGATGGGATGGCGCTTGCAAAGAAAATCGTCGGTTTCCAGGGCAAGCGGCAGCTCTGCCGCCTTTTTGCTGTTGGGAATGGTGGCCAGAATGGGAATCTTCCAGAGAGAGGAATCCTGACGCAGCGATTCAACCAGCATGGCGGCGCCGTTTTCGGGCAGGGTCAGGCTTAAAATGATGGCGGAAATGGCGCTTTGCCCATGCTCGCGGATCAGGGCAAGGGCGCTGGACGCGTTGGATTCCTCCATCACCTGGTACTGCCCCGCAAAAACCTGATGCACCTTTTTGCGATACGACGCATCCTCGTCAACCACCAGCACGCTGGTTACGTCCCATTCCGTTTCCTGCGCCTTTTGCACAGCCTTCGGGGCGCGGCTGAGCTGATCCTTCCACAGCTGCTCGTACTGCGCAACAGGCATGGGCTTTGCAAAGAAATATCCCTGCAGATAATCGCAATCCATGGCGTGCAGGCGCTTGACCTGCTCACTGGTTTCCACGCCCTCGGCAACCACGCTCAGGTGCAGCTTGTGCGCCATATGAATGATATCGTTGAGCAGGCTTTGCTGGGCGGGGCGTTGCAGCTCGTTGCGGATAAACTTCATATCCAGCTTCAAAATATCCAGCTTCATTTGGCTGAGCATGTTCAGAGATGAGTACCCGCTTCCAAAGTCATCCATCTCGATGACAAAGCCCAGACGGTGCAGCTCCTCCACGGTGCTTAAAATTTGATCGGCGGACTCCGCGTAGGCGCTTTCGGTAATCTCCAGATGCAGGCAGGACGGATCGATCCCGTACTTCTGAACCAGCCCCTGCAGGGTGTCTACCAGATGAAGCTGATACACATCCGCCCGGGAAACATTCACCGAGATCGGCAGGGGCCTGTAGCCCTGCTGCTGCCAGTCGCGAAGCAGGATGCACGCCTGCTCCCAGACATACTGATCCAGCTGAAAGATAAAGCCGTTTTTTTCAAACAAGGGGATAAACTCGTTGGGTCCGATAAAGCCCCATTCCGGGTGGTTCCAGCGCACCAGCGCCTCGGCGCCCACAATGCATTCATCCCTCAGGCTGTATTTGGGCTGCAGATAGAGGAGAAACTGCTTTTCGCTCAGCGCGGTTTCCATGGCGTCGGTAATGGCCTTTTCCCGCAGCAGCTGGCCGCGCAGAGCATCGTCGTACACGGCGCAAAAGCGGTTGTACTGGCCCTTGATGCTGTTGGCGGCGAGCTGTGCGCGGTCGCACATGATTTCCACCGGGATGGACCGGTCGGTCACCTCATAAACGCCCCAGCGCATCACCACGTTTTTGATGCTCAGAGAAATCGCCTGATCAACAGCGCGGGCGATGCTCTCCCAATCCTGATTTTTACACTTTTGCAGGCAGAAAAAGGAGTCCGCGCCAAAACGGCTGACAAAGCTGGTATCGTCGGCCATATTGAGGCAGGTGTTGCCGATGTGCCTGAGCAAAGCGTCGCCCGCCGGTACGCCGAACATATCGTTGTACAGACGGAAGTTTTCAATGCTGGCGCAAACAATGCAATAGTCCTGCGCGGGGTTCACCAGCAGCTGCTCGCGCAGCTTCTGATAAAAAAATTCGCGGGTATACAGGTCGGTCAGCCGGTCATACTGCAGCTGGTTTACCATGGCCGCGGTTTCCCGCAGCTTGATCAGGCTGGCCACCCGGCTCAGAATCACCTGGGGACGGTAGGGCTTTGGCACAAAGTCGGTCGCGCCATGAGACAGCGCGGCAATCTCATCCGCCTCGCTGCCGCTTTGCGTGGTTACGATGACCGGGATCAGGGAGAGCTCCTTGTCCTCCTTAACCTTGTCCAAAAAGGTATATCCGTCCATTACCGGCATCTGAACATCCAGCAGAATCAACGCAATGCGGTCGTTTTGCCTGAGAATGTTCAGCGCCTCCTGGCCGTTTTCGGCCTGCAGCACCGTATACTGACCGGCCAGAATATCGGATAGCATCTCACGGTTGAGCAAATTATCCTCAACGACCAGAATTTGTCTTTTGGGGGTCATAGGTTCCTCACTCTTTTGTTTCTGTTTTGATGTTTCCGTTTGTTTGCTTTTTCTGCCTGCTTTTGCACTGTTCTCAAGCTGTTTGCCGTCATCGGGCTGATGACAGCATCGCGCAAACCATACGATCTTTATAGTATATCAAATCCCACGCCAAAACACAATAGCCGCGCCGGCCATATGAAAAGGATCGTCGTTTTTTACCAAACTTGACAAAAAAACACCCGTAGACTATACTGAATCTACTTTGAGAAAGCCTGTTTTTCATAGGTCGTTTCAATCAAGCCTCCGGCAGCAAAGGAGAATGTCTATGGCGGTGGAACTTCGCAAACTGGATACCGAACAGCGCAATCAGCGCACCATGCAAATCGATACCCTGCCCACGCTGGAAATGCTTACCCTGATCAATCAGGAGGATCACCGCGTGGCGGAAGCGGTGAAGGAAGTGCTGCCCGAAATTGCCCGGGCGGTGGATGTGATCTACCGGCAGCTGGAGCGCGGCGGCCGCCTGTTTTATGTGGGCGCGGGCACGTCCGGCCGGCTGGGGCTTTTGGACGCGGTTGAATGCCCGCCCACCTTTGGCGTAAGCCCGGAGCTTGTGCAGGGGTTGATCGCCGGTGGCGAGAACGCCTTTGTCAAGGCGGTGGAGGGCGCGGAGGATCACGCCGAAATGGGCCGGGCGGATCTGGAAAAGGCCGGCTTTTGCGAAAAGGACGCGCTGGTGGGCATCGCGGCCAGCGGACGCACGCCCTACGTGCTGGGCGCGATGGATTACGCCCGCTCTCTCGGCGCGCCGGTGATGGCGCTTACCTGCTGCAGGGATAGCGAGCTCAGCCGTCACGCCGATATCACCATGGCGCCCGTGCCCGGCCCGGAGGTGATTACCGGCTCCAGCCGCCTGAAGAGCGGCACCGCCCAGAAGCTGGTGCTCAACATGCTTTCCACGGCCACCATGATCAAGCTGGGCAAGGTGTACGGCAACCTGATGGTGGATGTAAAGGCCACCAACGAAAAGCTGGTCAACCGCGCCATTTCCATTGTGTGCACCGCCACCGGGGTGGATAGCGCCCAGGCGCGGGCCACCCTGGAAACGTGCGATTTTCGCTGCAAAACGGCGATTGTGATGATTTTGCTTGGCCTGGACGCGCAGGCAGCCAACGCCGCGCTGGACGCGGCCCGGGGCCATATCAGCGAGGCGCTCCGGCAGCAGAGCGCGAAAGGGGACACGCCGGAATGATTCGCGATATCACCTGGAAAACCGGCCAGCGCATTGTAGCCGGGTTTGAAGGCTTTACCGTGCCCGAGGCGTTGAAACGCCTGATACGCACCTATAAGGTGGGCAACATCATCCTTTTCAGGCGCAATGTGGAAAGCGCCGCTCAGCTTTATCAGCTGTGCAGCGAGCTGCAGGACCTGGTGATGGCCGAAACGGGCCTGCCCGCGCTGATCGCGATCGATCAGGAGGGCGGCGCGGTTAGCCGCCTGCCGCAGGAGTGCGCCAGCGCGCCCTGCGCCATGGCCGTGGCCTCCACGGGCGATGTGGAAAACGCCTACCAGTCCGGCCTGCTGACGGGCAGAACGCTCAACGCGCTGGGCATCAACTTCGACCTTGCTCCCGTGATGGATACCAACTCCAATCCGGGTAACCCGGTGATCGGTGTGCGCTCCTTTGGCGACCAGCCCGAAACCGTGGCCCATTACGGCTGCGCCGTTATCCGCGGCCTGGAGCAAAGCGTGCTCAGCTGCGCCAAGCACTTTCCCGGCCATGGCGATACGGAGGTGGACTCCCATCTGGGCCTGCCGGTGGTGGATAAAAGCCTGGATCAGCTGGAGGCCTGCGAGCTGGTGCCCTTCCGCGCCGCGGCGGAGGCCGGTGTTAGCGCCATCATGACCACGCATATCCTGTTTCCGCAAATCGAAAAGGAAAACGTGCCCGCCACCATGTCCAAAGCCATTGTGCAGGGCATTCTGCGCCAAAGGCTTGGCTTTCAGGGGCTTGTGATCTCCGACTGCATGATGATGCAGGCCATCGCCCGCTTCTACGGCACGGTGCAGGGCTCGCTGGCGGCCATCAACGCGGGCGTGGATCTGGTTTGCATTTCTCACGATCCCGCGCTTGCCGGTGAGGCCTGTGCGGCGGCTATTTCCGGTGCCGATCCCCGGATGATGGACGAGTGTGTGGCGCGCATTGTGGCGGTCAAGCAGGCGCTGCTCAAGCGTCCGCGCCTGCCCATGAGCGCGGCGGTTGATCCCCAGGCCCTGCGCGCTGTGCAGCAGCAGCGTGCCGCGTCGGTGTGTCTGGTGGGCGCGCAGGAGCTGGCGCCGCTTGGCGGCAGGCCCTTCTTTGTGGGCTGTCAACCGTTCCATGCCTCGCAGGCAGTGGATTCGCTGGGCCGCATGACCGGCTTTGCGGAGTATCTGCAAAGCCAGCTGGGCGGAACCAGCCTTGTTACCCCCGTGGAGCCCGGCGCAGAGGAGATCGCAAAGGCTGTGGCTGGCGCCGCAAACGCCACCAGCATTGTGCTTTGCACGTATAACGCGCACATCCGGCGGGAGCAGCTTGCCCTGATGCAGGCGCTGGGACAAACCGGCAAGCCGCTGATTGTATGCGCCATGGGCAATCCCTACGATCTGAGCAGCCTGCCGCAGGGCGCGTGCGGCCTGACGGCCTTTGAGTACACCGCGGATATGCTGCGCATCCTCCGGGATGTGCTCACCGGCGCGTACAAGCCCGCAGGCACGCTGAGCGTAAAACTGTAAAAACCGGCTCCGCAAATGCGGGGCCACGAAAGAGGCTTTCAAATGATCAAGCGTTTTCTGGCGCTGCTTGCGGCGCTTTGGCTGCCCCTTGCCGCGTGCGCCGGGGAGGCTTCCTCCTCAGATGCCATCGTCCTGTATACCCTTGCGCCGGGGGCGGAGGCGCTGCCCCTTTGGGAGGCCGCCGCATGGCAGCCGCCCGAGGGGCTGGAAGAGATGTACGCCCTTATGCAAAACGCACGCTCCTACGGCGATGTGTATCTGGTGCGAATGCCCAGTGGCCGCGCGCTGGCCAGCGTAAGCTGGATGGAAACGCAAAAGCCCTGTTCGGCCAAGGAGCTGCTGCGGCTTTGGCCGCAGATTGCGCAAAACATTGCGCAAAAGGGCGTTATGGTGGACGACAGCCAGAGCTGCGCCCGCATGCAGATCCTTTACGGGTTTGACGCGCTGTGCATTCAAACCACCATTGATAGCGTGCGTCCCGGCGCGCCGCGGCTGAACGCCGTGGGAATCGCCTTTTCGCTTGATACGCTGCTTGTGGAGCTGTGGACGCTTGCGCCTGAGCAGCAAACCTATGCGCCCCAGGAACAGGCAGCGCAGGAGCTGACCGGGGATCTGGCCGCGATGGAGGCGTTCATGCGCTCGCTCAGCTTTCCCGGCGAGCAGCCTGCGGTGATGGAGGGCGTGCCCTATGCGGATCCCGACGGGCGCTTCTCGCTTACGCTACCCCGGGGCTGCACGGTCATCACCCCCTCCAGCGCGTCCGGGGAGGTGGAGCGGGCGCGTGAGGCCTATGTGGCCGCGCATGAGGCGGGCGCGGATGCGCTGTTCAGTGAATACCTCAACGATGTACGCACCCAGAATGTTACGCTGATCCTTGCGCCGGATCAGCAGACGGCGGTGGAGATCTTTGCCTCGCAGGAGGAAAGCTTTCGCGATGTGACGGTAGAGCAGCTGCTGATGCTGGCCAAACCCATCTGCCAAACGCTTGCGCAAAAATTTGACGCCGCGTATCTCCTGAGCGGCAGCGAGGAAACGCAGATCAGCGGCATCGGGCATTCGTGGCTGATCTACTGGCTGCGAAGCGGCGAGGCGGACGCGCAGCTGGATGTGCTGGCCGCCGTGCTGGACGATGCCTGGCTGTATGAGGTGGATGTGTTTACCCACAACGGCAACCAGGAGCAGCGCACGCTGTGGCACACCTACCTCACCCAAACCCTGCGGTATACGCCGCTGGTGAACGCACTGGATGAATAACGGAGGACAGATTTCATGAGCACAGTCAGCGTTGTCATACCCTGCTATAACGAGGAGGAGGCCGTGCCGCTGTTTTACGAGGCCTTCCTGCGGGATACGCAGGGCATGCCCGTAACCTTTGAATTGCTCTTTGTGGACGATGGCAGCCGCGACGGAACGCTTTGCCGGCTGGAGCAGCTGAGCCAAAAAGATGAGCGCGTGCATTACCTGAGCTTTTCGCGCAACTTTGGCAAGGAAAGCGCCATGTTTGCCGGCATGGAGGCCGCCACGGGCGATTATGTGGCCATTATGGATGTGGATTTGCAGGATCCGCCCTCCCTGCTGCCCCGCATGCTGGAAGCCATCCAGAACGAGGGCTACGACTGCGTGGCCAGCCGCCGCGTAACCCGCAAGGGCGAGCCGCCCATCCGCAGCTTTTTTGCCCGCGCCTTTTACCGGCTGATCAACCGCATCAGCAAAACGGAAATTGTGGACGGCGCGCGCGATTTTCGCCTGATGACCCGCCAGATGGTGGAAGCTATTTTGCAGCTCAGGGAGGTCGGCCGGTTTTCCAAGGGCCTGTTCAGCTGGGTGGGCTTTCAGACCAAGTGGCTGGAGTATGAAAATGTGGAGCGAGTGGCGGGCGAAACCAAGTGGTCGTTCTGGAAACTGCTTTTGTACTCCATTGATGGCATTACCGCCTTTTCCACCGCGCCGCTGGCCATTGCCTCCTTCGCAGGCGTGCTGTTTTGCCTGATTGCCTTTGGCATGCTGCTGTTCTTCTTTTTCAAAACCATCTTCTTTGGCGATCCGGTGGCGGGTTTCCCTGCCAGCATCTGCATCATCCTGCTGCTGGGAGGTATCCAGCTGTTCTGCATCGGCATTCTGGGACAGTATCTGAGCAAAACCTACCTGGAAACCAAAAAGCGCCCGATCTACATTGTCAAAACCAGAAAATAAGCAAAGCCCGCCTCCACATGGTTGTTGGAGGCGGGCTTCGGAGCGTC
>JAEDGL010000077.1 GCA_016297535.1 Clostridia bacterium
TCAATCCAGCTCTGGGTGGCGGTGGTGCCGTAAGCGCCGGTCACGATATCCGGGAAGTCGCCGGAAGCCATGGCCACGTTCACCTTTTCGGTGCTTCCTTCGGGCACGTACTCGGCGTTGAGCTCGATATCGAACTTTTCGTTGATCGCAGCAACAATGCGGTCGCCGCTTTCAATCGCTTTGGCCGCGGTGTCACCTGTGGTGAGCCAGCGGATGGGGGAAGCTGCCAGAGCGGAGCCGCACGCGCCCACCAGCAGGGCTACGGACAGCAGAAGAGACAGGAACTTCTTCATGGGGGGACCTCCTTCTTGATTTGGAAACTGGATTTATTTGTGAACCGCCGCTTCCGGGCGATTACAAAACGGGAATGAGCAGGCGTACCGGTCAGCCCTTGATGGCGCCGGTCATAACGCCCTTGGTAAAGTATTTCTGAAAGAAGGGATAGGCGCACATGATGGGGATGATGGCCATCATAACGGCCGCCATTTTCATGGGCTGGCCCAGCAGGAACAGGCTCTCGCCGCCGGATTGATAGGCCGCCTCGTTTTCATAAAGCATGGAGCGCAGGAACAGCTGAAGGGGCCAGCTCTTCTGCCTGTTGATGTACATGATGGCGGAGAAGAAATCGTTCCAGTGATCCACGGCGTAAAACAGCGTAACCGTGGTGATGGCCGGCAGGGACACGGGCAGCACAATGCGGAAGAGCACGCCGATTTCCGTGCAGCCGTCCAGCGTGGCGGATTCTTCCAGCTCCCTGGGCATGGCGCTGAAAAAGTTGCGCAGAATGATCATGTTGTAGGTGCTGATGGCGGTGGGGATAATCATGGCCCAAACGCTGTTGAGCAGGCCGATATCCTTGATCACCATGTAGGTGGGAATGATGCCGCCGGAGAACATCATGGTAAACACGCACAGAAAGGTTATCACGCGGTGGCCGCGCAGATAGGTTTTGGAAAGCACATAGCTGGTCATGATGGTGATGAGCATGTTGATGCAGGTGCCTACGATGGTAATAAACAGCGTGTTTCCGTAGGATGTCCACAGCAGGGGGTTGGAGAGCATGTACGAATAGCCCTCCACGGACCACTCCTTGGGCCACAGGTGTACGCTGGAGGAAAGGTAGCTCTTCAGCGAGGAAAACGAAACAACCAGCGTATCCCAGAACGGGTAAATGGTGGAAAAGGCCAGCAGGCAGAGAATAAGAAGGTTGAGGGTATCAAAGATCACGCTGCCCGCGGAGCGGCGGATTCTGTTTTTGCGTTTGGCGATCATCATCAGTACACACCCTCCTCTCCGAAGAGACGCGCCACTTTGTTGGCGCCCACGATCAGCGCAAAGTTGATGACCGATTTGAACAGGCCCACCGCGCTGGCCAGCTCAAACTTGCCCTCCTGCAGGCCGATGCGGTAAACGTAGGTATCAATGATATCGGCCACGCCGTACACGCCGGGGTGGTACATGACAAAGATCTGCTCAAAGCCCGCCTGCATCAGCGAGCCGATGCGCATAATCAGCATAATGACAATCGTGGAGGAAATGGAGGGCAGCGTAATGTGCACAAGCTGCTCCCAGCGGTTGGCGCCATCCACAATGGCCGCCTCGTACAGCTGCGGATCCACGGAGGTGAGCGCCGCAAGGTAGATGATGGTATTCCAGCCAAAGGTTTTCCAGATCATGGATACCACCATGGTGGGAATAAAATAGCGGCTGTCCGTCAAAAAGCCGATGGGCTTGAAGCCCAGCGCCTTGATGGCGGCGTTGACGATTCCATTATCGGCGCTTAGCAAATTGGTCAGAATGCCGCCCAGCACCACCCAGGAGATAAAGTGCGGGATATAAATGGAGGTCTGGATGATGCGCTTGACGCGGGGCTTGCGGATTTCATTGAGCATAAGCGCAATGATAATGGGAAACGGAAAGCCAAACAGCAATCGGATGCAGCTGATATAGATGGTGTTCCAGAACACCTGATAGAACTTGTTCAGCTTGAACAGCTGCTGGAACCACTTCAGCCCCACCCACTGGCTGCCCCAGATGCCCACCATGGGGTTGAATTTTTTGAACGCCATGCTCGCGCCAAACATGGGAACATAGCAAAAAACAACATAATAGATGATGGCGGGGATCAGCATCATGTACATGTATTTATGCTTCCACAGATAGGCCCCCAGCTTTTCGCGCCGCGTATTCCCCTTTGGCGCGGCGGATTTGTGTATCAAGACTGACACTGTACCACTCCCGTCACAGATATTTGGTTCGCAAGGTGTTGTGTGTATTTTAGCGGTTTTTGGACAAATAAAACAACGCAAAAACCAAACCTTTCGTTGCCAAATACAAACTTTCGCTCTTTTTGCACGGGAGAGAAACGGAAAAATCCTACCTGACTGGATGAATATGGAAATCAATGGGAAAATTCTCCGGGCCGGATGGCCCTTCACAGGCTCAAACGTCCTTCTGCCCGGAGCGCTGCCGGGCGGCTTCTTCCCTTTTTCTGCGCCTGTACGCGCCCGGCGTTTCGCCGCAGGCCTGCCTGAACCGCTGGCCAAAATAGGAGGCGTCCGGAAAGCCCACGGCCTGGGCAATCTCCTTTACACCCGCGCGGGATTCGGTCAAAAGCGCCCTGGCCGCCTCGATGCGGGCCTGCAAAATCAGCTCTCCGGGGCTGGCGTGAAGCTCCTGCCGGCACAGCAGGGAAAGCTTGCTTTTGCTCATGTGCATTTCCGCGCACAGCCGCTCAAGCGTGAGGGGCTGGGCATAGTGCTGGCGGATGAACAGCTGCAAATGGTGCGCCTCGCTCATTTGCGCCGCGGACAGCATTCCCTGCAGGCGCACCTCCGAAATGCAGGCGTGGATGATCTCGATCAGCGAAAAAAGCTGCGCGGAGGAGACCACGGCCAGCCGGTCAAAATCCTCCCTGAGCGCCGCGGGCTCCGGCGTCCAGTCCAGCCGCACGGCGGTGTCCTGCCACTGCTTTTCCCGTGGCGTTTCGTCCAGAAACTGTCCAAACAGGATTGATGCCACAATCTGCCCGTTTTCCACCACGGGCATGGCCACCTCCATCAGCCCGCAATGGCAGCGGTAGGTTTTCATTTTCTGCGTGGCGCTCATTTCCTCCAGCGCCGCCCTGTCGCAATGCATGCACCGCTCCCGTCCGCCCGGCAGCCTTTTGACGGCCGCGCAGAAATCAGCCTGACGGCTGGAGGAAAACACCTCCCTGGCCTGATCGTCCATCAGCGCAAACTTAAGCCCCAGGCAGATGTGCAAATGCCTCAGCAACGCGGCCAGCTTGTCAAATTCATCCCGGGTAAGCATGGCAAATCCTCCCTTGCACAGATTGCTTTGCTCTGATTATACAATAATCATCCCATTTGTGGAAGATTACAACATCAATTTGTACGATTCTCCCTCTACAGGACCGGAAAGTTGTGCTATGCTTTGGCTACAAACCCGCAGCGCACATCCATCAACCCCAATGACAACCCCTTTGGGAGGAGAAAACCATGCTGACCATCTGCAATCAATTCCAGCTCAAAGCCAAAGCGGTTTCCTGCCAGCCCTACGGCAACGGACATATCAACGCGACCTATCTGGTCAAAACGGAAAACGGCCCGGATTACATTCTGCAAAAGCTCAGCCGGCAGGCATTCCACGACATTCCCGCCCTGATGCGAAACATCGAAAGGGTGACCGCCTACCTGGCGGGGCAGGATCCCGACCCCCGCCACACCCTGCACCTGGTTCCCACGCTTGCGGGCGAGCGCTACCTGCACGCATCGGACGGCGAGTTTTACCGGCTGTATGATTTCATCACCCACAGCGTAAGCCTGGACCGCCCCGAGCGGGAAAACGACCTGTACGAATGCGCCTATGCCTTTGGCCGCTTTCAGCGCGCGCTGGAAAGCTTTCCCGCCCAGGAGCTGAGCGAAACCATCCCGCATTTCCACGATACGCCCGTGCGCTACCAGGCCCTGCACCAGGCCATCGCGGAGGACAGGCTGGGCCGCGCAAAGGAATGTGAGCAGGAAATTGCCTTTGCCCTTGCCCGCGAGCAGGAGGCCGCCAGCCTGGTCAACCAGCTTGCCGGGGGAACGCTGCCCCTGCGCGTAACCCACAACGATACGAAGCTGAACAACGTCATGCTGGACACCGACACCCACGAGGCCGTGTGCGTGATCGATCTGGATACGGTTATGCCCGGCCTGTCCGCCTATGATTTTGGCGATCTGGTGCGCTTTGGCGCCAGCACCGGCGCGGAGGACGAGCAGGATCTGAGCAAAATCGGCCTTTCCCTGCCCCACTACAGCCAGCTGCTGCGGGGCTTTCTGGCGGGCTGCGGCGGCAGGCTCACCCCGGCCGAAATCGCGGCGCTGCCCATGGGCGGCAAGCTGATGACGCTGGAATGCGGCGTTCGCTTTTTAACCGACTATCTCATGGGCGATGTGTATTTCCGCATTCACCGTCCCGGGCACAACCTGGACCGCTGCCGCACGCAGTTCAAGCTGGTTGGCAGCATGGAGGAAAACTGGAGCGCCATGCAAAGCGCGCTCCGGCAGGCGGATTGTTAAAAACCACCCGGGCGAACCCAGAGCAAAACGGGTTCGCCCCTTTCCTTTTGCTCGGAAAGTGCCGGGCAAAATCAAATCCCCATATTGCGAAGCCTTGGGGAAAATGGTATAATACTCTGTATCCTACCAAGGGGGTAAACCATTTTGACCATCCGGGAATACATCCGGCAGAACTGGAATGTGCCCAATGTGCTTACGCTGATCCGGTTGCTGCTGGTGCCAGTTTATGTGGCGCTGTTCGCCCTGGGCGAAAAGTACCTGGCGCTGACGGTTTTCCTGCTGGCCAGTTTTACCGATCTGCTGGACGGCCGCATCGCCCGCAAATACAACCTGATTACCGATTTTGGCAAGCTGATGGATCCGCTGGCGGACAAGGTGATGGTGATTACCGCCATGTGCAGCATGGCCATCGGCAACAAAACCATCCCCGCCGTCATCCCGTGGGCGGCCGTGATCATCCTGTTTATCAAGGAGCTGGTCATGGTCATCGGCAGCGCGGTAATGCTGCGCTACCAGATTGTGGTGTACTCCACGCTGATTGGCAAGGCCGCGCAGTGCATGTTTATCGCCAGCCTCGTGGCCGTGTACTTCCATGAGTGGTTTGTCACGCTCTGCTCTGACTGGTTCATGACGCCGGACCTGATTCTGCTGTGGCTGTCCATCGTGCTGTCGCTGGTTGCGCTGTTCATCTACGTCACCCGCGCGCTCCGCACGGCCAGGGAGCAGGGCATCATTCGGTAAACGCCCCGGCGATTGTTGATCCATCATGCAACGAACACCCGATCGCTTTTCGCGATCGGGTGTTCCTTTATGCCAGAGGATTGTTTTTCGCTTTTCTCTGTTGCTTACCGCTCGATGGTTGCGTGCATGCCGGGCCATACGCCCTCGGGCACGGCAAAGGAGAGGCGAACCGTATAGGTGCTTGCATCGCCCGCCGTGGTGCCCAGCGGGCTTACGCTGGTAACGGTGGCCTGGATGGGGTCGATGTTCAGCTCCTCAAAGCACACGGTGAACACATCGCCCACGGCGATGGCGCCCGCCTCGTCCTCCTCCGCCTGCGCCGTCAGCTCATAATCGCCCACGCGGATGGCGCTGAGCAGGGTTTGCCCCTTCTGCACGCTGGCGCCGGGCTGTACGTTTACCTGGGTGATGATCCAGTCCGCCGCGGCCCTGGCCTCGGTCGCCCCATCCGCGCCGCGGCGCTCGGGGGCCAGCTCATCGGGCACATAGCTGAACAGATAATCGCCCGCCTGCACCCGGTCGCCGTCTTTAACGGCCACCTCGGTAATGGTTCCCGAAGCCTGCACGGGAAAGGGCGCTACGGTGGACAGGGTTCCGCGGGCAATGAGGGCGTTGTAATCGTAATCCGCCGTGCGGTATACCTTCACGGTGTGGTTGAAAACCAGATCGCCGCCCACCACCTGCACGGTCAGGTTGCCGCTGTCGCTGTCCACGGCGGTAATCACACCGTCCGCGGAATGCTCCTCGTTGTTGGAGCGCAGATACACCCTCTGCCCAATGCGCAGGTCGCGGTTTTCCGCCTTATCCACGCCGGTGCGGGTGTTGGTGTGCAGCTGGTAGCGATCCTCGTAGTCGATATAGGCAATGGCGCCGTAGCGGCCGGTTACGCCCGCAGCGATATCGCCCGTCCGGGCAAACACGGCGGATACCGTGCCGTCAATGGGCGCGTACACCCTGACCGGCTCCACGGTAAACAGCGTTTCTCCCCCGGCCGCCACATCGCCCGCGCGCACGGTAAAGGGCGCCAGCTCGCCGCTGGCAGGCGCGTTAAGCGCCACGGTCTGCGCGGCCTGCACCGTGGCGGTAAGCACAAGGCTGCTTTCCTGCGCCGCGGCCGGGGTGATCAGCAGCGCCGCCAGCATAAAAGAAATCCAGAATCGTTTCATTCCATTCCCTCCGTTACATGCTTCTCAAAGCGTCGATGGGGTTGAGGTTGCTGGCCTTTCTTGCGGGCGCCCAGCCAAAGATGACGCCCACCGCCAGGGAAAATCCCACGCCCAGCGCCACCGCGCCGGGAGAAAAGGCAAACGCGATGTTCATCACGTTGCTCAGGATTACGCTGACGGCCTCGCCCAGCACAACGCCCACCGCGCCGCCCAGCAGCGACAGGATCACGCTTTCCATCAAAAACTGCACCTGAATGCTGCGCGGACGCGCGCCCAGCGCCTTGCGCAGGCCAATTTCCGCGGTGCGCTCGGTCACGGATACCAGCATCATGTTCATAATGCCGATGCCGCCCACCAGCAGCGCAATGCTGGCAATGCCCACCAGCAGGTTGGTCATCAGATCCATCATGGTATTCATTACGCTGAGCAGGCTTTCCATATTCAGGATGGAATAGCTGTCGTCCTTGTAGTTGAAGGCCGCGTCCAGCAAAGCCTCCAGCGCCTCGGTTACCTCATCGGTGCGGTCGGGATCCTTGATATAAATCTCCAGCGAGGTAACGCCGCTTACGCCAAACACGCGCATATAGGTGCTGTGGGGAATGATCAGCGAGCCGTTCTCCCCCATCAGCTGCATCTGGCTGAACACATCATCCACCTTGGGCTTGGCCAGCAGGCCCACGATGGTAAAGCGCATGCCGTTGATCAGCACCTGCTGCCCGATGGGATCCACCCCGCCAAAGGCCGCCGCGGCCAGATCGCTGTCGATGAGGCAGACCCGGCTGCGGCTTTCGCTGTCGGCAGGCAGGATGGGCCGCCCGCGCGCGATGCTTTCGCTCTGGCGGCGGAAATAATCGTGGCTGTAGCCCTTGATGGTTACATCCTCCACCACCTGGCCCTGATACACCACATGCATGGTGCTGCTGAGGGTGGGCGAAAAGCCCTCCACGTTGTCGATGGCGGCAATGGCGCTCAGGTCGGTTTCGCTCAGGCCCCGCTTGAGCGGCGTGCCCGTGGCCTGCACGGTCAGCTTGCCGGTGCCCAGGCTTTCAAACTGCGCGGTTACCTCGACCGTGGCGCTTTCCATAACCGTAATCAGGGCGATGATGGCCATCACGCCGATGATGATGCCAAGGATGGTCAAAAAGGAGCGCATCTTGTTGCCCAGAATGTTGGAAACGGACATGCGCAGGCTTTCCTTAAGCATCGTCCGCCACCCCCTCGCTGATCTCTCCATCCAGAATGCGCACCATGCGGCTGGCGTTTTGAGCGATGGAGCGGTCGTGGGTAATCATGATGATGGTGCGGCCCTCATCGTGCAGCTCGTGAAACAGCTGCATCACCTGCCTGCCGGTTTTCTGGTCCAGCGCGCCGGTGGGCTCGTCTGCCAGGAGGATGGTGGGATTGGTGGCCAGCGCCCGGGCAATGGCCACGCGCTGCTGCTGGCCGCCGGACAGCTGGTTGGGACGGTGGTGCATTTTATCGCCCAGGCCCACGCGCTCCAGCATTTGCGCGGCGCGCTCGCGGCGCTGGTGCTGACCCATGCCCGCATAGATCAGGGGCAGCTCCACGTTGCTCAGCGCATCCTGCCGGGGCAGCAGCTGGAACGACTGAAAGACAAAGCCGATTTCCCGGTTGCGGATCTGCGCCAGCTCGTCGGGGGTCAGCGTATCCACCCGGCGGCCGTGCAGGATGTATTCGCCGCTGGTGGGCGTATCCAGACAGCCGATGATGTTCATCAGCGTGCTCTTGCCGCTGCCGCTGGGCCCCAGAACGCTGAGAAACTCGCCCGGCTCAATCCTGAGGTCGATGTTTTTGAGCACCGGGGACCATTCGTCGCCCATCCAGTACGACTTGCAGATATCCGTCATCTGAAAGAACGCGCCGCTCATTTGCCGGCCCCCATCATTTTGCGCTGCATTTCAAAAAAGCGCGCCATGTCGAAGCTCTGATAATACACCGCATCGCCCTCGCCAACGCCGGACAGGATCTGGATGTTCTTTCCATCCGAGATGCCGGTTTCCACGGGCACGGCCTTCATCAGCCCCTCCGCATCCTTCTGGTACACATAGGGGCGGTTGTATTCATCGTAGCTCAGCGCCTCCAGGCTCAGGCTGGGCGTTTGCTGCGCCTGCTGGTTGAGGATGGTTACCTCCACGCTCATGCCGCTGCGCACATCGCTAAGCGCATCCACCTGCAGCTTGGTCTCGTAGTAGCTTACGCCGCCCCCGGTGGTGGCCTGACGGCTTACCTCGCTCACCACGCCGGGAATCGAGCGCTCCAGAGCGTTGAGATACACCGTGGCCTGCTTGCCAACCTGCACCGCGCTTACGTCGTACTCATCCACATCCACGGTTACCTCCAGGGTATCGTAATCCACGATGCGGGCGATCTGGCTGCCGGGCTGGAGCGGATCATCCTTTTCCACATACAGCTTTTCGATGGTGCCGCTGGTTGCGGCGTAAACGCGCGTGCCGTCCGTGCCGCGCAAAAGCAGGTCGCCCTCGGCCACGCGGTCGCCCCTGGCCACATACACTTCCTTTACCTTCAGGCTTTCCTTGGCGGTCTGGGTTTCATCCGTTACGGGGGTCAGGTTGCCGGAAAAGCTGTAATACGTTACGATATCGCGGTTCTGTACCGTTTCCTGGGTAAACATCGCCTGCGCGGCCTCGCTGCCGGCGTTCAAAAAGGCGTACAGACCCACGCCAAGCACGGCCAGCACAAGCACCAACCACGGCCACCGGCGGTGTTTTTTTCTGCGGGGCGGCTGATTTGCCATAGGCTTCTTCACTCCTTCAAGATGCTGGGGAAAAAAATCACGCGCATTTGATTCTGCGCAAGCACAAGCTTACTTGCAGGCCTTTTGTCTGTCAATGCAACTGGGCCAAAATGACGGAAATCGCCACCGAATTTACACTATGGTCACAGACGCATAAACATACGGTCAAAAAAAACACCTGCTCCGGCAAGGGAGCAGGGTGTCGAAAGCGCCCTCCGGCACCTTCTCAGACTTTTTCGGTATTCAACCATCCGCGGCTTTGGAGGGCAGCTGGGCCAGCACGATGGCACCCATCATCAGCGCGCAGCCCGCAAGCTCGCGCAGGCTGAGGGCGTCGCCCAGCAGCACCCAGCCTGCCAGCACGGCGAACACGCTTTCCAGCGACATCAGCAGCGAGGCGATGGTGGGCTCGGCATCGCGCTGGGCCAGAATTTGCAGCGTATAGCCTACGCCGCCGCTGAACACGCCCGCGTATACCAGCGGAATGACGCAGGTGCGGATGTCCTGCCACGAGGGCTGCTCAAACAGAAACGCGCCCGCAAGGCAGAGAATGGTAACCGTAAAAAACTGGATGCAGCTCATTTTAACGCATTCGGTGCGGCGGCTGAAATAATCCACCACCAGAATATGCCCGCAAAAGCAGGCGGCGCACAGAATGAGCATGCCGTCGCCGGGATCCAGCGCAAAGCTGCCCTGCATGCAAAGCAGGTACAGGCCCACCACGCTCAGCGCCACGGCGATCCACACCAGCTTTCCCGGCCGTTTGCCGGTAAACAGGCCCGTGAGCGGCACCAGCACAATGTAGAGCGCCGTAATAAAGCCCGCCTTGCCCGCGCCGGTGCCCAGGCTGATGCCCAGCTGCTGGAACACGCTGCCCGCGGCCAGCATTACGCCGCAGCACACGCCCGCCACCACCAGCGTTTTGCGCTGGGCGCCGTTCATCTGCTTCCAGGCCATGCCGTTACCGGCTTTTTGGGCGCGGTGGTCGCTGAACCAGCAGGTAATGGTTAGCGTAAGCGCTGCCAGCAGCATGCGGCTGCCGTTAAAGGTCATGGGTTCCAGCACATCCGCCGCCACATCCTGCGCCACAAACGCGCAGCCCCAGATGATGGCCGTAAGCAACAGCAGCAGATTGGCTCGGGTTTTGGGCTTCATGGGTGCATCGTTCCTTTCGTGCGTTGGCAAAAATCAGCATCCACTATACACCCGCGCACGGCAAAAGTCCAATGCCGGACGGTATTTTTTCTGTATCCCTCAAAGCGGCGGCGCGGCTTTGAAATACGAGGCCGGATACCGCTGGCGCAAAAGCTGCTCATCCACGCGGTAGCGCTTCAGGTGAATGTCCATGGCGCTTCTTGCATCGGCGGCGCGGCCCTCCGCCACGGCCTGCACAATCGCGCGGTGATCGGCCACGTTGCGGTCGTTGCGGGGCGCGTCCATGGCCATGCGGCGCACGCGGTCAAAATGCACCGTAAAGCCGGTGAGCATTTCCCAGATCTGCTCCTTGCGGGCGATAACAAACAGCATGCGGTGCAGCTGGTTATCCAGCTGCATAAGCGTCTCCATGCACCCCTCCCGCAGGCAGCGCTCCTGACGGGCCACATTTTCCTCAAGTGCCACTTTTTGCCCATTATCAGCCATTTGGCATGCAAGTTCCACCACCGAAGCCTCCAAAACGCTTCGCATAAAGCAGGTTTCCTCCACCAGATCGTAATCCACCGGGGCAACAACGCTGCCGCGCTGGGGGTAGACCTCCACCAGGCGCACCTTTGCCAGGGACAACAGCGCCTCGCGCACGGGGGTGCGGCTCAGGCCCAGCTGCGCGGCCAGCTCGTTTTCGCTGACCATGCTGCCGGGCTCCAGCTCCAGCTGGATGATGTTTTCCTTCAGGGTGCGAAAGGCAAAATCGCGCCCCGTCTCGCGCTGGCCGCGTGGGGAAATGATCATCAGCAAATCTCTCCTTCAAATGGATTCAGGGGCCGGCAAGCGGCCCCTGACAGCATGGCAAAACGGGTGGTTTACAGATATTTTTTCAGCGTTGCGCGCACCGCGCCGGGGCCCGCGATAAGCTCCCTGAACAGGCCCTCCACCTTATCGGCAAGGCCTGCCTCGCAGAGGGAAACGCCAAAGATGGAGGCGTTGTCCAGAATGGGCCTGAGCGAATCGCCCACGGTTTCGGGCTGGCCAAAGACAATGCCCTTCATGGCGTCCTGCAGCTGGGCCAGCATAGGATCGCTGCTGATGGCGAAGGGCTCGCCCTGATCATTCACGCCCAGCAGGTAGCGCAGCCAGCCGGCCAACGCCAGGGGAATGGCGGTCAGGCTGTTTACATCCAGCTCGGTGCTGGCCAGGTAGCTCTTGATGGTTTCGCCAAAGCGGATGCCCACCTTTTGAGAGGTATCGGTGGCGATGCGCTGGGGCGTATCGGGGATGAAGGGATTGGGCAGGCGCTGGATGACCACCTCGTCGATGAAGGCCCTGGGGCTGATGATGCCGGGGTCGGTTACCACGGGCAGGCCCTCCACATAGCCGATGGTTTCCACCAGCTTTTTCAGCTGCTCATCGCCCATTTCGGCGGCGATGGATTCATAGCCCAGCACGCAGCCGTACACGGCCAGCGCGGTGTGCAGGGGGTTGAGG
>JAEDGL010000078.1 GCA_016297535.1 Clostridia bacterium
AAAGGAAAGAACCAGAAACACCACCAGGCCCACCAGGTTGGCAACCAGAGAACAGAAATCCTTTTCCTCGGGTTCGAGGTCCTCAAATGTTACGGGGGGGTCTTCATCGGCATAGTCGATCATGCTGGAGAGAGGGCGCGTAGGGTCCTTTTTGTTTTTGGGGCGGATGTATTTGACGCGCGGGATCCTGAGGCCGTCCATACGCAGGTAGACCAGAAAGGAAAAAAAGGCGAACAGCATGGTCAGGAAGGCCGCGATCATGCTAAGCGACGGGCCGTTTGGCACAAAGCGGAACACAGCCAGCAAAAAAATGAGGGCCACCATCAGCCGGTAGGCGGCGAGATAAATGATGGGCCGCAGCATATACTTTTTGTACATTTTCATAAATGCCTCCGTCATATATAGGGATATTGCACAGCGCATACCGTCAATTTTGCAGGATGAAATGCAAAAACCTTCATTATTGTACCGTTGAAATGCAGAATAATCAAGTGATTCCGGCCATTTTTACGCAGAAATCGAAAAAAGCTGCATGAATACAATAAAAAAACTTCATATATTATTGACAGAGACGGACGGGGTATGTATAATACCGATTATCCGTTAGAGCAGTGGATGCTGCATCGCTGCCCTAAAGAAATCATAAGGAGGTTACCACAATGAAGAAGATGCTGTCTCTGCTTCTGGTACTGGCCATGATGTTCGGCTGCATGTCTTTCGCCAGCGCGGAAGAGATCAAGAACTTCAGGGATTACGAGACTCAGGCGAACGAAATGGAAACGTTCTGCTATCATTACTCCCAGGCCGCGGTTGACCTGAACGTGCTGAGCAACTGCTACGAGCACCTGCTCACCAACGATGCCGACGGCGCCCTGGTGCCCGCCGCTGCCAAAGCCTGGTCCTCCCCCGACGGTGGCCAGACCTGGATTTTCGAACTGAACGATGACATCGTTTGGGTCGACAACAAGGGCGAGTACATGGCCGACTGCACTGCCGAGGACTGGCTCACAGGTCTGGAGTGGGTGCTGAACTACGCCAAGAACCAGTCCGCCAACACCTCCATGCCCATGGAAATGATCAAGGGCGCTGCCGAGTACTATGAGTACACCAAGTCCCTGCCCACCGACGAGGCCAAGGCGCTGCGTCTGGACAAGTTCCTGGAGATGGTGGCTGTTTCCTGCCCCGACGAGTACACCATCCAGTACGAGTGCGTGGACAAGCTGAGCTACTTCCCCTCCGTTGCCACCTACAACTGCCTCGCTCCTCTCAGCGCTGAGCTGATTGATGAGATCGGCGTGGACGGCTACTTTGGCGCCACCTACGAGACCATGTGGTACAATGGCCCCTACACCATCACCACCTACATCTACCAGAACGAAAAGGTTCTGACCAAGAACGAAAGCTATCACGCCAAGGACGAGACCAAGCTGTTTGACACCGTTACCGTCAAGATGGTTGAGTCCACCGACGTTGCCTACGAAATGTTCACCGCCGGCGAGCTGGATTACATCGAGCTGCCCGCTTCCAAGCTGAACACCATCTACAACGATCCCAACCACCAGTTCCACAACAACCTGGTTGAGGCCCGTCCCACCAAGTACTCCTACCAGATCCACATTGTGTACGACAAGAAGAACGAGGACGGCACTCCCGACGTGGCCTGGAACACCGCCGCTGCCAACGAGAACTTCCGTCTGGCCCTGTACTACGGCCTGGATGCCACCAACTACCTGGCCCGCACCAACGATATCCATCCCCTGTCCTGCCAGAACTACTGCTACACCGCCAATGCCGTGTCTGTAAACAGCCAGGGTGTTGACTACACGCAGCTGGTTCGCGACAACCTGGGCCTGCAGTATGATTACGAGAAGTATGCCCGCCGCGACGAAGAGAAGGCCGCTGCCTACAAGGCTGCCGCCATCGAAGAGCTGACCGCTGCCGGCGTTGAGCTGCCCGTGAAGATGGCCTACTACATCTCCGGCTCCTCCACCGTTGCCAAGGAAACCGCCGACGTGTTCGCCAACCTGATCAAGACCTGCCTGGGCGAGGACCTGGTTGTGCTGGATACCAAGACCTATGTTTCCAAGCTGAGCACCGAGGTTCGCGATCCTCAGCTGGCCTCCATCTACATCAATGGCTGGGGCGCTGACTTTGCCGATCCCATCAACTTCCTGGGTCAGGAGACCTACGGCGAGGATAACGCCTACTATTCTCAGATGTACTCCAAGATCAACAACGCCACCGACGAGAAGCTGATCGAGACCTACAAGGAGTTCACCCGTCTGACCAACGAAGCCAAGGCCATCACCGATGATCTGGATGCCCGCTATGCCGCTTTCGCCAAGGCTGAAGCTTACATGATCGAGCATGCGCTGGTCATTCCGTGGTCCTACAGCGTTGTGTGGGAGCTGACCAAGGTGAACAACTACACCAAGGTGTACTCCGCCTACGGCAACCAGTCCGAGCGTTATGTAAACTGGGAAACCAGCACCGAAGTCTACACTGCTGAGCAGTATCAGGCTTTCGTTAAGTAATCCAAACGCTTGAAAACCTTTCTTGTGGGGGACGGCCTTCTTGCGAGAAGGCGTCCCCCACGCTGTTCTACCAAGAAAAAGAGCCGTTTCATGAAGCATGAGCGAAACGGCCTGCTTCATGAAATTGTAAAAAGGGGATAGCCGAATGTTTAAATACACAATCAAGCGCCTGCTGCAGTCGCTGGTTACTGTGCTGCTGGTGGTTTCGACAGTTTTTCTTCTGCTGAGACTGCTGCCCACGGATTACTTCTTTACGGAGGAACAGCTCATCAAGCTGACCAAGGAGCAGCAGGAGGATTTGCTCAGGCAGAATGGCTATCTGGATCCGCCGTTTGTTCAGCTGGGACATTTTTATCAAAACCTGATCAAGACCGAGCACAAGCCGCATTATTTTGCCAACGTCAACCTGGTTGACGAACAGACCTTTGAAATCTCCTTCCAGTCTTCCGGTACCGCCGCCGGACTCAAGCCGGAGGATATCCGCTTTGAAAGAGCCGAGGGCGTAACGGAGCAGTACCCCGTGGTAAACGCTACGGCGGTTGCCGTATCCGGCGATCCCGAAAAACCCAATACCCTGGTGATTACCACGGACCAGCCCGTGCAGAAAAAGGTTGGCTACCTGCTTACCTGCGGCAGCCATACCGGCACCTTTACCGTACGCAAGGAAGGCAAAGAGGTTGAAGTAAAAGACGAATTGACCAACGATAACTGGGATTATGTAACCCATATGCGCGTGTGGCTTAACTTTGGCAACTCCCACCGCGTGCAGACGGGCCTCCCGGTGGTTGAAATTATATCCAGCAAGATGGTGATCTCGCTCCAGATTGGTCTGGCGGCGCTGATCATTGCGCTGCTGGTGGGCGTGCCGCTGGGCATTATGCAGGCGCGCTACAAGGACGGCATCTTTGATGCCATCGGCCAGGGCTTTACCATTTTTGTAAACGCCGTGCCCCATCTGGTTACCTATTTCCTGATTATGATCATCGGTTCGCGTCTGGTGGGCCTGCCCATCCAGTACACCACCACCGATCCCAAATCCGCCATTCTGCCCATGATCTGCCTGGCCATGAGCTCCATCGCCAGCTATATGCTGTGGATGCGCCGCTATATGGTGGATGAGCTGAACAAGGATTACATCCGCCTGGCCAAGCTCAAGGGCATGTCCACCACGCAGGTCATGTTCCGCCACGTTATGAAAAACGCCTTCCTGCCGCTGGCGCAGTACCTGCCCTACTCCGTGCTGCTTACGGTGGGCGGCTCCATCCTGGTGGAAAAGGTGTTTGGCGTTCCCGGCCTTGGCAACCTGCTTCCCGATGCCATTGCCAAATATGATACCAACCTGGTCATTGCCATTGTATCGCTGTATGCGGCGCTGGGTATTCTGGGCCTGTTCCTGGGCGACGTGCTGATGATTATCCTGGATCCCCGCATCCGCCTTACCGAGAAGGGAGGATCACGCTAAATGTCCAAAAGAAAAACCGGATTGGACGCGCGTTTTGCCAACAGCAATGTGGAGGTGCAAAGCGAGCTTCCCGTAATGGAAGAAACCGTGAATGAATACGGAGCAAATGAGGATAAAATGGCTGTGAACCTTGAGCCTGACTACAACAAAGTGGATACCGATCTGGATAAGCACTATGACCGCGGCGTGGTACATCCGCAAACCCGTTTCCGCATGCCGGAAAAGCAGCTGTTTGATTTTGCGGAGTATCATTCCCAGGATGCCGAGAAGACCGGGTACAGCAATTATTCCTACTGGAAGAGCGTGTGGGCCAACTTCATCAAAAAGAAGGTGGCCGTGGCGATGGCAATTATCTTCTTTGCCCTGCTTATCTTCACCTTTATCGCGCCGCTGATCAGCATCTACGACGCCAATACCGTGCGTATTGATTTCCCCAACCGCGAAACCCGCTTTGTTTCGCCCAACAGCCATTTCTGGTTTGGCACCGACTCGCTGGGCTGCGACTACTGGTGTCAGGTGTGGAGCGCCACCCGTACCTCCATCATCCTGTCCGTCAGCGTATCGCTGGGCCAGATCTTTGTGGGCGTTGTCATCGGCCTGCTGTGGGGCTATGTGCGCAAGCTGGACCGCTTCTTTACGGAGCTGTACAACTTTATCGACAACATCCCCACCATCATTTACATGACGCTGATTGCCCTGATGATTGGCAAATCCACCATGGTTATGGCCGTGGCCCTGATTGCCTTCTACTGGCTGGGCACCGCCCGCAACATCCGCAACCTGGTGTTTATGTACCGCGACCGCGAGTACAACCTGGCCTCCCGCTGCCTGGGCACCGGCCTTGGCCGCATCCTGACCAAGAACATCTTCCCGTACCTGATCAGCGTGATCGTGCTTCGTCTGGCGCTGTCCATCCCCGGCATTATCGCCTACGAAACCACGCTGTCCTACCTGGGCCTGCTGGATATCACCACGCCGTCGCTGGGCATTCTGCTGCGCGACGCACGCAGCAATTTCCTGGAGTACCCCTATCTGCTGGTGTTCCCCGCGGCCATCGTATCGCTGATTACCGTTACCTTCTATCTGGTGGGCAACGCATTCTCGGATGCCTGTGACCCCCGCAACCATGTGTGAGGTGGAGAAAAATGTCTGAAATCATGAATAACGTTTCGTCCGCCTCTCTGGAAAAGGTGTTTGAGGCTCGCGCACGGCAGGTGCTGTCCACCGAGCCCATCCTTTCCGCAAGGGATGTGGAGGTACAGTTTACCCTGCGCGGCCAGAAGTTGAACGCCATCCGCCGCTGCTCGCTGGATTTGTACGATGGCGAAACCCTGGCCATTGTGGGCGAGTCCGGCTCCGGCAAATCCGTGTTTACCAAAACCTTCGTCGGCATGCTGGATAAAAACGGCAGCATCACCGGCGGCAGCATCCTGTACGACGGCAAGGATCTGGCCAAGTTCAAAACCGAGGCCGAGTGGCGCACCATCCGCGGCAAGAAGATTGCCATGGTGACCCAGGACCCCATGACCAGCCTCAACCCGCTGAAAAAGATCGGCCAGCAGATTCGGGAGGCCATTGAGCTGAACCAGAACCTGCACGGCCGTCAGGCCAAGGCCGAGGCCATCCGCCTGCTGGAGCTGGTGGGCATTCAGGACGCCGAGCGCCGCTACAACCAGTATCCGCACGAGTTTTCCGGCGGCATGCGCCAGCGCGTGGTCATCGCCATCGCCGTTGCCTGCAACCCGCAGATCCTGATCTGCGACGAGCCCACCACCGCGCTGGATGTAACCATTCAGGCGCAGATTCTGGAGCTGATCCGCAAGCTGCAGCGCGAAAAGAACATGACCATCATCTACATCACCCACGACCTTGGCGTGGTGGCCAATGTGGCGGACCGCGTGGCGGTGATGTACGCCGGCCAGATCATCGAAATCGGCATGGCCAACGAAATCTTCTTCCATCCCAGCCATCCCTATACCTGGGCGCTGCTGTCCGCCATGCCTCAGCTGGGCGTGAAGGGCGAAAAGCTGCCCGCCATCGACGGCACCCCGCCCAACCTGTTCAACAAGATCATGGGCGATTCCTTTGCTCCCCGCAACCGCCGGGCGCTCAACATCGACTTTATCGAAGAACCGCCGATGTTTGATGTTACCCCCACCCATCAGGCCAAAACCTGGATGCTGGATCAACGCGCGCCCAAGGTGGAGCAGCCCATCGACGTGGCCAAGCTGAGCCGCCGCATGAACGAGGCGCAGCCCTCCACCGGCGATATCACGCATCCGCACCAGTCGCCCGACCGCGAGCCGCTGGTGGAGGTGAAGGACCTGCAGATTACCTTTGGCTCCGGCCGCAAAAAGTTTGTGGCGGTGGATGACGTTAACTTTACCATCTACAAGGGCGAAACCTTCTCGCTGGTGGGCGAGTCCGGCTCCGGCAAAACCACCATCGGCCGCGCGCTGGTGCGTATCAACCCCACCACCAACGGCGAAATTCTCTACCGTGGCCAGCGTGTAAACGGCAAAATTTCCAGGGAGCAGGATGAAAACATCATCCGCAAGTGCCAGATGATCTTCCAGGATCCCATGGCCAGCCTGAACGAGCGCGCCAAGGTGGACTACATTGTGTCCGAGGGCCTGTACAACTTCCACCTGTACGAAAACGAGCAGGACCGCCAGAACAAGGTCAAGAAGGCGCTGGAGGAAGTGGGCCTGCTGCCCGAGTTTTCCAGCCGTTTCCCGCACGAGTTCTCCGGCGGCCAGCGTCAGCGCATCGGCATTGCCCGCAGCCTGATCATGCAGCCCGAGTTTATCGTGGCGGACGAGCCCATCTCCGCGCTGGATGTTTCCATCCGCGCCCAGGTGCTCAACCTGCTCAACGACCTCAAGAAGGAGCGCGGGCTGACCTACCTGTTCATCGCGCACGATCTGTCCGTGGTTCGCTTTATTTCCGACCGCATCGCGGTTATCCACAAGGGCCGCATCGTGGAGCTGGCCGAATCCGAGGAGCTGTTCCGCCATCCGCTGCATCCCTACACCAAGGCGCTGCTTTCCGCCGTGCCCAACCCCAACCCCTACCTGGAGCGCGAAAAGAAGCTGCTGGTGTATGATCCCTCCATGCACGATTACTCCGTGGACAAGCCCGTGTGGTGCGAGCTGGCGCCCGACCACTTTGTTTACGGCAACGAGCGCGAGCTGGATCAGTACCGGGCGGAGCTGCAATAAGCGCATTCCGCCAAAAGGAACAACAAAAGGGTCTGCATTTTGCAGGCCCTTTTTGCTGTTCAGAGTTTGATGCTTCCTTTCTGTACCCCTTCGATGATCTGGCCGCAGAAGGAAAAAATCAGATCGGTCACTTCCTCGGGCGATTGCTCCATGCGGTTCTGGATCCAGTGAAGAATGATGCCGCCAATGCCGTAGGAGAGTGCCGAATGCAGCATGGCCAGTTTTGCTTCGTTCAGCTGGGGCAGACAGGTTCGCGTAAGCGGATAAGCCCACTGGATAAACTGCTCCATGGATTTGATGGCCAGCTTGGGATCGCCGTTGGCGGCGCCCAGCACCATCCATTTGGAGGCGTCGTTTTTGAAAAAACGCATCAGCTGTAAAAACAACTGGTAGATGTCGCTGTTCTGCTGGTAGATCTGCCGGGTTTTGTCAAAAAGCTCTTCCTCCAGCTTTTCCATCAGATCGGGAATATCCAGATAATGCCGGTAAAAGGTGGCGCGGTTGATCTGCGCCAGCTGGCAAAGCTCGGTAACCGTGATTTTGGCGACCGGTTTTTGCTGCAGCAGCGTCAGAAAACAGTCGGTAATCACCATGCGGGTATAGCGGGTGCGCGCGTCAGTTTGGCTCATATTGTCTCCTTTGTCAACAAAGCAGCGCAGGGCGTTGCTTATTTTTCATTTGGCCCTGGATTGATGCTTGGCTTTGCGGGCTGCTTTGATTATACTGTGACTGAAAAAGAAATGCAACAGTTGTTGAACAAATAACATAGTGTAAAGGGGGCTTACGTATGAAAGCGACGGCGGAACAGAGCATGCACAGCAAGGCCATACCAACGCCGGAGGTTGGCAGAGGCGAAATGGTCTGGGGGCACGGGGTTGCGCCCGCGGTGATGTGTCTGGTGTATTCCGTGCTTTCCGGCCAGTATCTGATCCAGTTTTACACGGATGTGCTGGGGCTGGATGGCCAGCAGCTGGCGTGGATGACGCTGCTGGTGAAGGGCGTGAGCGCTGCTGCCGGGCTGTGGTTTGGCCGGAAAATCGACCGTACCCGCACGCCACAGGGCAAGGCAAGGCCCTGGCTGCCGCTTGCCGGGCTGTTGATGGAATGCGGCGGCTGGCTTTTGTACGGAGTGCCCCGGCTGTCCCAAACGGGGCGGATGATGTGGGTAACCGTCAGCTATCTGCTTTTCTTCTGCGTGGCGCTTTCCATTTATTCGCTGAGCCATGCGCTGATGGTGCCGCTGGCAACCAGAAACACGCAAAAGCGCGATCAGCTGGCCATGATTTCCTCGCTGACAACGTCCATGGTGCCGGGAGTGGTGTTGGCCGTGGGCATGCCGCTGCTTGTTCGCTGGATGGGGGTGGGAGTTGAGGCGCAGGGACGATGGCTGAGGGTGATGGGCGCGCTTTCGGTGCTGGCCATCCCGGCGGCGCTGCTGGAATACCGCTTTACCCGGGAGCGTGTAACGGAGGAATGGGATCACCGGACGCAGCCAATCAGCCGTGGCAGACAGCTGAAAGCACTGTTGACCAACCCTGTCTGGCTGCAAACGGCGCTGTTTACGCTGCTGCTTACGCTAACCAACAGCGTGGTCAACGGCAGCATGCTGTACTACTGCAACTGGGTACTGGGGAGCTCGGTACAGCAGGGCGCGGGCATCCAGATTTTGGTTACCATGATTGGCCAATCGCCCCTGGGCTCGGGTGTGCTGGCGCTGTGGCCGCTGGTGCGCCGGTTTGGACGCCGCAGGCTGGCAATGACGGGCTTTGCGATTGCCGCGCTGGGCAGCCTGCTCACGGGCCTGGCCGGTCAGGTGCTGCCGTTGGCGATGGCCGGGGTGCTGGTGCGATCCGTGGGAATGCTGCCGGTGTATCTGCTGCCGGCCTTTCAGGCGGAGGCCGTGGACTGTGTGGAAAGCCGCAGCGGCTTCCGGGCAGATGGATTGTCCGCCTCCCTCAACGGGATCGCAGTCAGCGTTGCCGCAGGGCTTGGACAGAGCCTTGTGCTTTTGGGCATGGAGCGTTTTGGGTATGCCGCGCCTGCGGACGTGGCGCAGATACTGGTGCAGCCGCAGGCGCTGCGCAGCTTTCTGGCTCTTTGCTTTGCGTATTTGCCCGCGCTGGGGTTTCTGGGCTGCACGGCAGTTTTGCTGCTCTGGCCGGGAAAAAAGCGGCGGTTATAAGGCCAAAGCCCAGGTTGCGGATGGAGCCCCCTCCTTTTTGCACGCACAATTGCCCCAACGGCATTGCTCCTGCGATCGGAATGTGATAGAATGAGCGCAATGAAAACTGTACACGCGCGGCGCTGCTGCGCGTAGAGAAGGAGAAAGCATATGCGCATCGACCGCCTGCCAGCGATCCCCCTGATTGCGTCGGATCCCTATTTTTCCATCTGGATGCCTTCGGACAACATGGCAACTGCCGATACCGTGCATTGGTGCGGCCCGCAAAAGCCCATCCGCGTTTCGATCAATGTGGACGGGAAAAGCGTATCGTTCCTGGGCCGCGGCCGCGATTATGAAGCGGAGCAGAAGGAGCTGGTGGTTACCCCCACCAAAACGCGCTTTACCGGCGCCTTTGGCGGCGTGGAGCTGGAAACCGAGTTTGTGACCCCTGCGCTGCCGCAGGACCCCGACCTGATGAGCATGCCGGTAACGCTGGTAAGCTTCCGCCTGCGCTGTGCGGATGGCCAGGCGCATGCGGTGCGCTTTCAGCTGCATCTGGACGAGTCGCTGTGCTACGAAGGCACCATTGCGCCCCGCATGTTTGGCGATGTGTTCCGCAGAGGCGAGTGCAATACCGGCATGTACGGCCAGCTGGTGCAAAAGCCCCTGTGCCATTCCGGCGACCATATCACCATCGACTGGGGCTACCTGTACCTGTCCACGCCCGAAACCGTGGAAACGGGGCGCGGACTTTCCATGAACTGGGAGGGCCGTCTGAACGGCGAAAAGGCCATGCGCGCCGTGATCGCCTATGACGACATCGCCTCCATCAACTACTTTGGCGATCTGTGCAAGGCCTGGTATCGCCGCAACGGCGCGCAGATTACCGACGCCATCGATACCGCCTGGAACGGCTTTGATCAGATCCTGGCCCGCTGCGAAAAAATGGACGCCGAGGTGCTGCAGGAGGCCGGAAAGGTCAGCGAGGATTATCAGGCCATTGTGAGCGCGGCGTGGCGGCACACCATCTGCGCTCACAAGCTGATTGCCACGCCCGGCGGCGAGATGGCTTTCCTCTCCAAGGAGAACGATTCCAACGGCTGCATCGGCACGGCGGACGTCAGCTATCCCTCCATCCCGCTGTTCCTGAAATACAATCCGGAGCTGGTGAACGCCATGGCGCGCCCCATTCTGGAGTTTGCGTCCATGCCCGTTTGGACGGATGATTTTGCGCCGCATGATGTGGGACGCTATCCCTATGCCACGGGTCAGGTGTATGCCGCCCATCGCCGCAGCAATCTCCAGAACGGCGATGTGTATCCGCCGTATTATCTGTATCCCGCCGGTACGGATGTGTATGATCCAAAGTACCAGATGCCTGTGGAGGAATGCGGCAATATGCTGGTCATGCTGGCCGCTGCGCAGCATTTTGGCGCGGACAGGGGCCTGGCGCAGAAGTACCGCGGCATTCTGGATCAATGGGTCAAGTATCTGGTGCGCTATGGCGAGGATCCCGGCCAGCAGCTTTGCACGGATGATTTTGCGGGCCATCTGGCGCACAACGTCAACCTTGCGGCCAAGGCCATTGTGGGCGTGGCGTGCTACGGCCGTCTGGTGGGCGATCCCGCGTGGGAGCAGACCGCCCGCGAAATGGCGCAGCGCTTTGCCGTCCGGGTGGGCTGCGAGGGCAACACCCCGCTTACGCTGCAGGGCGAGGGCTGGAGCATGAAGTACAACCTGCTCTGGGATAGGGTGCTCCAGCTCAACCTGCTGCCCGATCACTTCTATGCCGCCGAAACCGCCAGCTATCTGCCCCGCATGAACCGCTACGGCCTGCCGCTGGATTCCCGCGCGGATTATACCAAGAGCGACTGGATCTGCTGGTGCGCCGCCATGGCGCAGGATCCGCAGGTGCGCGCCGCGCTGCTGGCTCCCATTGCCCGCACCCTGCGCGAAACCACCAGCCGCGTGCCCTTCTCCGACTGGTACGATACCAAAACGGGCCGCTATGTGTACTTCATCGCCCGCAGCGTACAGGGCGGCGTGTTTGCACCCATGCTGACGCTTTAAAAAATTTTTTTCAAAAAGCGTTCAAAACAGCAGGAGTTTTCAGCCCGGGGTAGAATAAAAATAAGGTCATCAGGGCCAAGGCGCTGATGACCCGCAAAAAGGTTCACTCATTGCGGTGGCAATGGCCTGAGGGTTCCACCTGTTCCCATTCCGAACACAGAAGTTAAGCCTCAGCACGCCGATGGTACTTGGCTGGAGACGGCCCGGGAGAGTAGGTCGCTGCCGCATTTTCATATTCCTCAGTAGCTCAATGGCAGAGCATTCGGCTGTTAACCGAAGGGTTGTAGGTTCGAGTCCTACCTGGGGAGCCAGATTGAAACACCCATGCTTTTTCAAAAGCATGGGTGTTTTCAGGCTGTCGATCAACCTTTTCGGGAGTTGTCAGAGGGGCCGCAGCCCCTCTGACTTTGGTTCGTATCGCC
>JAEDGL010000239.1 GCA_016297535.1 Clostridia bacterium
GCAGCCCCTCTGACTTTGGTTCGTATCGCCCGGCTTTGCCGAAAACATTTCCGCCGGTTTTTGTCAGAAAAGTCGCCGTTGGCGAGCTTTTTTGACAGGCGGCAGGATCGCCTCTGGCGAGTTTTTCTGACAGGCTACAGCAAATGCGGGATCGCGTCAAAGAACAGCGGCGTTCCGCCGGTATGGATAAACAGCACCCGCTGGTTTTGCCAGTTCTCGCGCGCGGCATACTGGCGCAGGGCTGCGTAGGCCTTGCCCACGTAGGTGCCGTCCATGGGCACGCCGTAGGTGCGCAGCATGTGGCGGATGGCGTTTTCCACATCCTCGCCATAATCGCCGTACACGCGGCGGTAGTCATCCACAATCTCCACATCCGCCTGCGCAAGGCGGTTGGGTTCATCCAGCCAGGCGTTGGCGTAGGCCAGCGTATGGGCAAGGGCGTTTTGCCTGTCCCGCGCCACGGAAAGGCCCAGGATGCGCTCGCTTCCGCCGCGCAGCCTGCGCCCGCACAGCAGGCCGGCCAGCGTCATGCCGGTGCCGCAGGCCAGCGCGATGATATCAAACGTGCCCTGCGTGCGGATTTCATCGTACACGGGCACGTAGGCCGCGGTGGGAACGGCCTCGTTGCCATGGCCAAAGCAATCGCCGTAGATGTAATAGGGGCGCTGGCCGTCGCGGCGGATTTCATCCATCACCTGCTGCACGCTTTGGGCGACCTGCGTTTTCAAACAGGGCACCACCCGCGCGCCAAAGACGCGGCAGAGCTGCTCGTTGCAGGCCTCGCGGCGCTGGCCGTCGTCATCCGCAGGCGAGAGAATGGTGATGGGCACGCCTTCGCCCGCGCACAGGTTGCTTAGCACCCGGCACAGGTTGCTGCGCGCGTTGCCGTAGGCCACCATGTGATCGCAGCCCTTCCGGTGCAGATCGCGCAGGTACTGCAGGCCGATACGCACCTTGTTGCCGCCAAAGGAATAGGGCAGCAGATCCTCGCGCTTGAGGAAAAAGGTGTTGCCGTTTGCATCGGTATCCAGCTGCTGCAGGGGCGTGGGGGAAAAAACAGGTTCGTACATACGGTTTTCTCCTTATCGGGAGGTCATTTGCCCAAGCCGGGCCGCAAGGCCCCTGGGCAGCATCAGGCGAACGGCGCAGCGCAGCCGCTCCTTCGCGGGAAGGGTGCGCCATACGCGGCCCACCTCGCCGGAGACAAGGGTTTTCAGATCGGGCGCGTTGTGCGCCATCACCCACAGATAGTGATCCCGGATGGTTTGCAGCCCCGCGCTGGCGGCGCCGCGGCTGTAGTCATCCACATCGTTTACCATGTCTACCACGCTCTGACAGCGGCGGTAGAGCAGATCGCGCTTTTCCTTTTTCCAGATCTGCATGGCCGAGCCGCTCACGTTTTCGCGGTAGGTGCAGGCGTACAGGTGCTCGTACCAGGCATGTCCCGCGGCGGTCAGAAACAGCCGCATGCGCAAATCGCCGTGCTGGCATTCGCGCTGGGTAAAGCTGGGGGGCAGGGCGCGCAGTGCATCCACGCGGAACACAAAGCTGGCCGTGGGAATGAAATTGACGCGGGCCATCTCATCCAGCGTAAAGGTGCGGCTTTCGCCCGTAAACAGGCTTTTTTCGTTTTCGTAGTAGGGCAGGAAGGGGCGGTCCGGGTGAATGCCGGCTTCATCGTGCACATAGCCGTTGGTAAAGCAGAATGTGCAGCCGGGGTCGCTTTCCATGTGCGCAATCTGGCGCTGCAGCTTGTCCGGGTCGCACCAGTAGTCATCCCCCTCGCAAAGGGCGATGTATTTGCCCCGGGCGCGCGGAAAATTGAACGTTTCGTTGATTGGCACGCCCCGGGAATACTGGTTCTGCGTTTGAAACATGGGGCGGATGATGTGCGGATACCGGGCGGCGTATTCGCGGATGATATCCGCCGTGCGGTCGGTGGATACATCGTCGTGGATCAGGATTTCGTAGGCAAAATCGCAGCGCTGGCTCAAAAAGCTCTCCAGCGTCTGGGCAAGATATTTTTCGTGATTGTAGGCCGTACAGCAGATGCTGACCAGCGGTTCCATGGCTGTGCCTCCCCCGGAATTGGTGATGCTTTGATTGTACATGGGCGCAAAGGGCCTGTCAAGCCAAAGGAGGCAGCCGGAGGGAGCATGCTCCCTCCGGCT
>JAEDGL010000079.1 GCA_016297535.1 Clostridia bacterium
TGGTGCATTCCCGTCGGAAAAGATCGCCTCTGGCGAGCTTTTTCGACGCTCTGAACAGAGGCTGTCCGGCAGGCGGTTGCCTGTCCGGAACAGCCTCTGTTTTGGTTACAGCACCAGCTCCTCTGCGCTGCCCAGACGGTAAAGTGTTCCGTCCGCTGAAAACCAGAGGGTTGTGGCGGTGGGGTTATAAAGACGGTGTCCGTCGGCGCTGATGTGCAGGCTTTTCCAAGCCTGCACATAATCGTGGATCTGGATGTTGGTGGCATACCAGATATCCTCCCGCTGGCCGATGTAGCTGGCGAAATCCTCGATCCTTTGCCAGTTTCCATCCGCCTCAAACTCGTAGCTGTGTCCCCACAAGTAAAACATCTGCGGACGGTAGGGCTTGCCCTGGGCAAAGGTTTTGGCCAGATTCATCAGCTCGGGATCGTTGTGGTGGCAGGTGGCGGGCAGGGTAAGCCAGTCGCCGGGCAGATCAAACCGGTGGGTGGACTGAACCGTGCGGGCATACGCCACCCCGCAGTTCCGAAGGGTGCCGGTGAGCTCCGCGCTGAAGGTGCCGTAGGGGTAGGCCATGCCGCGGATGATGCGGCCAAAGAGGGTTTCAAGCCGCTCCTTGTCGCGCACAATCTGCCACACGGCATGGGCGGGCGGCAGCGAGGGAAGATCGCCGTGGAAACAGGCGTGAATGGCCACCTCCTGTCCGGAGTGGGCAAAGAGATCCACAATCGCCTTTTCGGACATGCGGCGATGTATGCGCCCCTCGGGGTAAACGGTGCCCTCGGGAGCAAACTGGCCGCTGTTCAGGTTAAAGGCGCCCTTCAGGCCGTGCTGCTGCATAATGCGCAGCAGACGTTCGTCCTGCTCCACGCCGTCATCATAGCTCAGGGTAAGCGCCTTGCACAGGCCGCCGGGAAAACGCATCCACAATTCTGCCATGGTCATTCACCTCTAAAGAACATTTTAATCGACCGGCCTGCGTTACTCCTCCAGCTCGCCGGCCGCAATCATCACGCTGCGAAGGCCCGCTACGCTCTCCACCGGCAAACTGAACAGTACCGTGTGCGCAGGGCTGTTGATGCCGGCCTGATCCATAATGGCGCGCATAATGGCGGCCTTCTGGCCGGCGGAGGTCAGAATCATGATCATTTCCTTTTCGTCGGCGATGGACATGCCAAAAAAGCGGTTTTCGCCAAAGGGATTGGTTCCCTTGGCGTGCAGCACGGTGCCGCCCATGGCGCCTGCGCTGCGGGCGGCGTCCATCACGCTGTCCACATGTCCGCGGTTGGCGATGGCAATGATCAGCTCATAGAGAAACGTATGGGGCATTTCTGTCACCTCTCCCAGAAGGATATTCTGTCCACAGGTAAAGTAATCAAGACTGCTCGCGCCGCCAATGCTGCCCATGGGTATGGTAAAGGCTACGCCGTGGCCGGGAATTTCCAGCCCCAGCTCGTGGATCATGGTATTCATCAGCCGCCTGGCGCGCGGGCGCGTGGTCATGGCATAGTACAGTTCTTTTTCCGCTTTTTCCAGCCCCAACAGGTCCAAAAGCTTTTTGCCTGCGGTGCCCTCGCACAGCAGGGTGGTGATGGTATTGAGGCCCTGCGCCTGGAAAAAAGCCGGAAGCTGCTCATCCTGGTCGCGCTTTACGATCACACAGAGCAGACACAGATCATGCATAGGCGTACCTCCCGTTTATTCGATGATGTCTTCCGCAGGGGCGGGGGCAACAGGCTTGCTCTTCTTTTGCCTGTATTTGATAACAAGTCCCAGCGTTTGAATGGTGATCAGCGGCGTCATGGCAACCATGGCCACCACGCCAAACGCGTCCGCGGCCACGTCGCCGCCAACGGCAATGCATGCGCCCATGGCCATGGGCAGCAGAAACGTGGCCGTCATGGGCCCGGAGGCCACGCCGCCGGAGTCAAAGGCGATGGAGGTAAAAATGGGCGGCACAAAGAACATCATCAGGATTGCCACCAGATACCCGGGAATAAGCAGCCACAGGATGGGAACGCCCGTGATGATGCGAAGCATCGACAGCCCTACGGATACGGATACGCCAATGGACAGGCTCAGCCCCAGCGCCTTTTGCGGAATGGCGCCCGCAGTCATTTCATACACCTGCTTGCTCAGCACATGCACGGCAGGCTCGGCGGATACCACGCAGTAGCCAATCATCATGCCCACCGGCACCAGCAGCCAGCGCGCGTCCAGCGATCCAAGGGCTTGTCCCAGAAAATTGCCCATGGGCATAAAGCCCACGTTTACGCCTGTAAGAAACAACGCCAGTCCAAAGTAGGTATACAGCAATCCGGCTATAATGCGAGAAACCTCGCGCCGCTTCAAATGCAGCACCAGCAGCTGAAACAGCGCAAAAAACGCCGCAATGGGCAATAGCGCAATGGCTACTTCCTTCATGTAATGGGGGAAGGAGCGGGTAAACATGGCGCTGAGCGCAAGGGTATCCGCCGCGTCGGGCGGCGTGGCGGAGGCGGCGTAGTTGCCTCCATCCGGCTGAAAAAGCAGCCCCAGCAGCATGACGGCCAGAATGGGGCCTACGGAGCACAGCGCAACCAGACCAAAGCTGTCGTTTTCAGCGTTGGCGTCGCTACGCATAGCGCTTACGCCCACGCCAAGCGCCAGGATAAACGGAACCGTCATGGGCCCGGTGGTAACGCCGCCTGCGTCAAAGGCTACCGCAAGAAACGCGTCCGGCACAAACTGGGCAAGCGCAAAGACCACCGTATAGCAGCCCAGCAGCAGCCACTTCATGGGAATGCGCAAAAGAATGCGCAAAAGCGCCACCACCAAAAACAATCCCACGCCCAGTGCCACGGCCCAGATGAGCGTGCGGTTGGGCACGCCCGGCACCTGCTCGGCCAGCACCTGCAAATCCGGCTCGGATAGGGTTACAATCATGCCCACAAGCAAGGAAATCAGCATGATCACCCATAGTTTTTTGCTCCGGGTCATGGCGGAGCCCACATGCTCGCCAATGGGCGTCATGGCCAGGTCGGTACCCAGCGTAAACAGGCCCATGCCCACCACCAGTAGAACTGCGCCCAGCAGAAAGCCCAGCATGGCGCTTACCGGCGCAGGTACCCACAGAAAGCACAGCACCAGCACAATCAGCGTAATGGGCAGCACCGAGGAAAAGGATTCTTTCCATTTTTCCGTCAGAATGCTGCGACGGGCGTTGCGGCGGTTCCAGAAGCGTTTGGCTTGTTCTTTTGATTTTTTTCTGGTCATTTTGTCACCCCTTTTCTGTTTCCAGCTGTCCCATCAGGCGCACAACGGTAATGCCAAACACCAGCATGGCCAGCTGCGCCCACGTTTCCAACCCCACCGTAAAGCCGGGAAACACCAGCGCTACCGATACCAACAAAAAGCCCAGCACTGCGTAACAGGCATGGCCGGGATGGCGGTCAAACAGGCGCTGCACCAGCTGCATGCAGGCAAAGGCGGACAACGCAAAGCCCAGCGCAATCAGCGCAAGCTGGGGCGCGTACAGCCTGGACAGCGCCGTCAGATACGCCTGATACCACCCCAGCCGGATCAGCACAAAGGAGGTGGAAATGCCCGGAACAACGGTGCCCACGCCCTCCAGAATGCCTGTGGCAAACGCCTGCAGAGGCGACAGCCGGTCAACAGCCGCACCCGGTCCGCCAAACGTGCACAGGGGCAGGGCGATCAGCACGCCCGCCGCCAGCGAAAGCAGCCACACGGGGCGAAAGCCCTCCTTTTGCTGCGCCTGGCGCAGCAGATCCGGCACGCCGCCAAGGATGAGCCCGGTAAAGAGAAACAGCATCAGCCGTTCGTAACGCGCCATCGCGCCGGACAAACCCACGGCACCCATGAGGATTCCCGCGCCGATGCCTGCGCACAGCGGCGCAAGGAAGCGCACATAGCGCCCCGGGTGGCGGAAAAAATGCATTGCCGCCTCCAGCATGGGCTGGTACAGCCCCAGAGACACGGCAATCACGCCGCCGCTTGCGCCGGGGAGGATGCAGCCCACCCCGATGAGGATTCCAGCCAGTATGCTTTTGAGCCAGTTGCGATGCGAGCGCATGGTCATCCCGCCTTTTTCAAGGGTTTGCATGAATGTATGCGCGCGATGGGAAAACAATCCCTGTTCAGTATACAGGATCCTGTTGAAAAAAACAATTTAATAGGAAGGTTTTTTTCGCCGCATCCAATAAAAATCCCGCCATCCATGCCGGAGGGCGGGTGCAGGGGCGGCTTAGCCTTTGAGAAGCTCCTGAATCACATTCTTCAAATGCGTTACATAATACGCGGGGTTGAAGGCCTCGCCGGTGGCCTTTTGAAGCATTACACCGGGATCGTAGAGGTTGCCATAGCGGTGAATATGCTCGTTGAGCCAGCCGGTAATGGGGGACAGATCGCCCTTTTCAAGCTGCAAATCAAAGTCGATCTCCTTTTTGAGCGCGTGCAGGATCTGGCTGGCGTAGGCGCTGCCCAGCGCATAGCTGGGGAAATAGCCAAACATGCCGCTGGGCCAATGCACATCCTGCATAACGCCCATGGAATCGTTGGGCACGTCCACGCCAAGATATTCTTTGTACAGAGCGTTCCAGGCCCGGGGCAGCTCCCTGGTGCTCAGGCTGCCGTCGATCAGCTGCTTTTCCAGCTCGTAGCGCACCATGATGTGCAGCGGATAGGTTACCTGGTCGGCCTCGGTGCGGATGAGGGAGGGCTGCACATAGTTGGCAGCCAGGAACAGCTCCCGATCCGTTATCCCGGCCAGGGCGGGGAACAGCTCCCGAAGCCTGGGCGCCACGTGGCTGAGAAAACGCTGGTCGTGGCCGATCAGGTTTTCGTAAAAGCGGCTCTGGCTTTCGTGCAGGGACATGCTGGATACGCTGCCCACGGGCGAATAAAGGTATTCCTCCGCCACGCCCAGATCGTAGTGGGCATGCCCGCCCTCGTGGATTACGCTGTACATGGAGGAAAGGAAGGCGTTGGGGTAATAATGCGTGGTAATGCGAACATCGTCGCGGTTCATGCTGGTGGTAAAGGGATGCTCCGTCTCGGCGATGGCGCAGCGGCTGCGATCCAGCCCAAGCAGCTGCATCAGCTCATCGCTGAAGGCGTGCTGGGCGTTGAGATCGCAGGGGGCGCTGACAAAGGCGGGCAGGGGCTTCTGCTTTTTGGATTGCTCCATCAGGGGCACGATTTCGTTTCTCAGCATACCAAAGAAGGCGTCCAGCGTTTGCGTGTTCAGCCCCTTTTCGTAGCTGTCCAAAAGCACCTCGTAGGCGGGCAGGCTGGCGTTGCGGTAGGCGGCAAACCGCCGGGTGTACGCAATGATCTGCGCCAGGAAGGGCTCAAACAGGGCATAATCGTTTTGCTCCTTGGCCTTCAGCCATGCGCTTACGCTGTCGGTACACAGCTTGCTGTAGGCGGTATACTCGTCCATGGGGATACGGGTCAGCTCCCGTACCTCCTCGCCAAGCAGATACACCTCGCGGGCGGTTACCTCATCCAGCTCGTCCCGGCATTCCCACAGGCCCTGCAGCAGCTCGCGCGTTTCGGCGCGGGTGAGCAGCTCATACTGCTTCTGGCTGAGAAAGGCCGCCACCTCGCCGCGGCAGGGGGCAGAGGCGCGGGGAGCGATGGTGTTTCCGTCAAAATCCAGAACGCTGGCGGCATGCTCGTAAAAATGCCGTTCCATTTTCAGCTTTTTCAGCGCATCCTTCATCGGGCCCAAATTCATCTGACAATTCCTCCTGTACGTTTGTTTACAAAGCGCCGGCGCTTAGAGCGACGCGCCGGATACAAACAGATAACCAACATAATACACGCCGGAAGCCAGGTGCCATGCCAGCAGCAGCCATCCGGCCAGATTTCGCGGCCTGCGCCAGTTCCACACGTCCTGCTGCCTTAGAAAGCGGATCAGGCAGACCACCCACAGCATCAGCGACGCGCCCATCATGCCCCAGCCAAAGTTGCCGTCGGATGCGCGGCGTCCATCCTCGCCCAGCAGAAGCATTTCCACAATGGCCGTAAGGTTCAAAAGCAGGGTGAGCACAAAGGTGGTATCCGCCTTCTGAGCGCGGCACAAAACCAGCGTGTAAAGGGGAAAGGCCATGATCAGCACAACGCGAAGCAGCACATGCAGCGCCTTGCCCCAGTCGTACTCCAGCACAACGCTGCTCTGCCACGGCACAATGATGCCAAAGTAATACAGGTACTGAAAAATCATCAGCGCCACGGCGGGCAGCACGCAGACAAGCACCTGGACAAAGCAGCGGCTGCATTGCGGCCGGCGGATCCACTGATACAGGAAAAACAGGCTGGCGGCAGGCAAAAAGGCCTGCATAAACGTGGGCTTGGCCAGCAAACTCAAAAACAGCAGAATGCCCAGCGTAACAGGCTGCCGCCACGCAAGCGGAGAGTTTGAAGAAAAAAGCCCGTAGCAGCGGGCGGTGCGGGGCACGCATACCAGCATAAAGGCCATGGCCATGAGCTGGGTGCAGCTGTGCCATGTGTTGGGGGTGCCGATCCCCGCATACACCGTGGGGTTAAGGGCGGGCACGCACAGGCAGGCAACCAGCATCAGAATGCCCGTAAACAGCGTGATGGCCGTTTCGGAAAGCCGGTCGCGCAGGGCGCTGGCGAGCATGCGGTGCGTTGCATAGGCGATAAACACCTTGCTAAGCGCCGTTATCAGCGCCGATGCCGCGGGCAGCGGCAGACCCAGATACAGCAATACCGATACCAGCACATGCCACATGGGATGGGCGCCGTGATGCACAAAGGAGGTTGGATCGCGAAAATCGCCCTCGGCCGCCCAGGTGGCGTGAATGGCGATATCGCTGGAGGGGCGCAGGGTCATCTGATAAAACAGGGCGTAGGACAGCGCAAACAGAAGCGCCAGCATCAGCCATTTGCCCCAGTCAAAACGCTTTTGCGCGCGAAAGAAACGGGGCATCTCAATCCTCCTTGATGTGGCGGTACACCTTGTAATCCGGCGTTTCCAGCACGTTTTCGTACCCGGTAACGGGGCACTTGAGCTTGTCGGTAAGCACCCAGCGGCTCTTTTCCACGGTATCGGTGGTAAACCAGCCGCACTGCAGCCCCAAACCGGGGTGCAGCTGCCGCATGAGCTCGTAGTTGTATACATCCACACGTACGGTATTGGCAAAGGGATCGGCGGCGTTTTCATCATACTCGATGGTTTGCGCCACGGCGGCCAGGTGCTCGCTTGCCTGGGGCACGGCAAAGCGGTTGGCGTCCACAAACACGCCCTCGGGCCGGGCAATCAGCAGCGCAAGGCTAACGGCGCAGCCCGCCAGCGTGCAAATGGGAATCACGCGGCGGTGACGGGCAATCAGGTACGCCGCCACCAGCCACAGATAGGGCGCAAGCTGGCGCAGATCCGCCCAGTCGTTGGCCTCGTAAAAAAGCATGGTAAAGCCGTACGCAGCCAAAAGCAGCACAAAGCAGCTCATGATGGAGCCCCGGTAACCGGCGCGCAGGCAAAGCCTGCCCTGCCCGTCTCTGTCCGTGCGTACAAAGGCGCTGATCAGACACAGGCCGGTAATGCCGCAATAGAGATAGCGGAACGCATCCTGCATGGGACTGCCCTTGGCGCGCACAAAGTAATCAATCAGATTGGATTTGGTGTGGCTCAGCAGCATTCGCCACGCGGTGGCCAGGCTGTCGGCGCGCAGCAGATGGTACACAAAGCCGGATGCGTGGGGCGCGGCCGTTTGCATGGCCAGATAGCAGCATCCCACGCTGATGGCCAGCGCTCCGGCGCCAAACCCCAGCATGCGCAGGTTGAACTGATAGCGGCAGAACAACAGCATCAGCGGCAAAAACAGCAGGCAGTACATGGGCCGGTACAGCGCGCCCAGCACAATGGTCAGCACGCACAGCACCAGCAGCCATACCCTGCGGCGCTCCTGGTAGCCCAGCAGAAACGTGATATACAAAAGCACCAGCGCATAGTTGAACCACTGGGTCATGCTGGTATAGGCGTAGAGCACGATGGGCGCGTAGGCCATCATGATGCCGCTCATCAGAAGCGATACGGAGAGCTTTGGCTTTCGCAGCGCGCAGAATACCGCCGCCGCCACGCTGCACCACGTGGCATTGGCCAGCATGATGGTGTGATGGCTCAGGCCAAACAGCTTGACAAAGCCACCGTACAAAAGCAGAGGGCCGATGCCGGAGGTGCCCATGGTGCCGATGGGCGCAATCTGTTCATACATGCCGTAGTAGCCGGTGGCCATGCCCATTTCGTTCCAGCTGTACAGCGTGCGCCAGAAGCACAGCTCGTCCAGCCATACGGGATAGGCGTCCAGCACGTTGTGGCCAACCGCGAGGGACAGAAGAACAAGCAGCAAAAAGGGCGACAGGATCAGGATCGCCCAGCCGGTGCGCTGAAGCGCGCGATGGCCGCTGCCCGGAGTCTGCATGGTTTGCTGCATAATGATCCATCCTTTCGCACAATGTGCGCACATATATCCATCATCAGTATACCATGGCCCCAAACCAACTTCAAGCAATTGCGGTGCATACTTGCAACAATTGCGTTTTTTTGCTATGCTTGCACAGGTGATTGATTCAACTGGAAGGAGTTCTGCCAATGAGCCGCTTTCCCTATGATGCTGTGGTGTTTGATCTGGATGGAACCCTGTGCGACGCGGAGAAGGGCATTGTATCCTCCGTGCGGGTGGCCATGGACCGGCTGGGCTGCCCCATTCCGTCCGGGGTGGATTTGCGGGTGGTGGTAGGCCCGCCGCTGCGCGATACCTTCCGCGATCTGCTTGGCGTGCCCGAGGACAGGGTGGAGCAGGCCATGGCCCTGTATCGCGAGGATTTTGACACAAGGGGCCGCTTTTTGTACAGCGTCTATCCGCATATCCGCCAGCTGCTTCGCATGCTGCGGGCGGGCGGGGTGCACGTGGCCCTGGCCACCAGCAAGCCCAAAAAGCTGGCGACGGATATCCTGGACTGGTTTGGTCTTACGCCTTTGTTTACCATTGTAATGGGCGAGCTGGACGGCCCCGAAAAGCTGGGCAAGCCGGAGCTGATCCGGCGCGCACTGCCTGACGGGTGCGGGCACCCGGTGATGGTGGGGGATCGCAAGTTTGATGTGCTGGGCGCAAAGGCCGCAGGGGTTGCAAGCATTGGCGTGGCTTACGGCTGCGGCAGCGTGGAGGAGCTGCGGCAGGCGGGCGCGGATGTGATTGTGCACACCACCCGGGAATTGTGCCAGGTGCTCTGCCCGGGCGCAACGGCTCCGCGCGGCTTTTTCCTTACGGTGGAAGGGCCGGACGGCAGCGGGAAAACCACGCAGGTGGACAGGCTGGAGCGCAATTTGCGCCAGTTCGGCTTTGAGGTGCGTCGCACGCGCGAGCCGGGGGGCTGCGCCATCAGCGAGGCCATCCGCGGCATCATTCTGGATACGAAGAACATGGAAATGTGCGATACCTGCGAGGCGCTGCTGTACGCGGCCGCCCGGGCGCAGCATGTGCACCAGGTCATCCGCCCGGCGGTGGAAAACGGCGAGTTGGTGCTGTGCGACCGCTTTGTGGACAGCTCCGTGGCCTATCAGGGCGGCGGGCGCGAGCTGGGGGTGGAAACCATCCAGCGCATTAACGCGCCCGCGGTGGAGGGCATGCTGCCGGACGCCACGTTGTATCTGGCCATCGATCACCGTGAGGCACTGGGCCGCAGGCTGGCCGCCTCCGCGCCGGACCGGCTGGAAATGCAGGATACCGGGTTTCACAGCCGCGTGCAGCAGGCGTATGAGCGGCTGATTGGCGAAAACCCGGAGCGCTTTTTGGTGGTAAACGCCGCGCAGGACCGCGACGCGGTGGAAAAGGACGCGCTGGAGGCAGTCGTTTGCCGTCTGGCAGCCCTTGAGCAGCGCTGACGGGAGGAAAGAGCGATGGAAAGAGTGGTCATCGGCATGTCCGGCGGCGTGGACAGCTCTGTAGCGGCGCTGCTGCTGAAGGAGCAGGGCTACGATGTGGTGGGCGTGTTTATGAAAAACTGGGATGAGAAGGATGAAAACGGCGTCTGCACCGCAACCGAGGATTGGAACGATGTACAGGACGTTTGCGATACCATCGGCATTCCCTGCTACGCCGTCAATTTTGAAAAGGAATACTACGACCGGGTCTTCCGCTATTTTCTGGAGGAATACAGCCGCGGCCGCACCCCCAACCCGGATGTGCTGTGCAACCGCGAAATCAAGTTCAAGGCGTTTCTGGAGTATGCCTTCAAGCTGGGCGCGGGGCACATGGCTACCGGGCATTTTGTGCGCTCGGAGGTGCGCGACGGGCACACGGTGCTTTTGCGGGGAGCGGATCCCGCCAAGGATCAGAGTTATTTCCTTTATATGCTCAAGGAGGCGCAGCTTGCCCGCGCGCTGTTTCCCGTGGGCGGCCTGACCAAGGCGCAGGTGCGCGAACTGGCGCAAAGGCACGGGCTTTCCACCTGCGCCAAAAAGGATTCCACCGGCGTGTGCTTTATCGGCGAGCGCAATTTCCGCCAGTTTTTGCAAAACTATCTGCCCATGCAGCCCGGCGATATGCGCACCGAGGACGGCCGCAAGGTGGGCGAGCACATCGGATTGGCGTACTACACGCTGGGCCAGCGGCGCGGGCTTGGCATTGGCGGCAGCGGGGACGGACGGCGCTGGTTTGTGATTGACAAGGATCTGCGCAACAACGTGCTGGTGGTAGCCCAGGGCGAGGACAGCGAGCGGCTGTACTCCCGCTACACGCGCGTGAGCCAGCTTACCTGGATTGCCGGCGACGCGCCCGCGCCGGAGGGCGTTCCCTTCCGGGCAACGGCCAAATACCGCTACCGCCAGCCGGATCAGGAAGTAACGGCCATCCTCCGCGGAGAGGAAATGTTTGTGGAATCCCAGGTGCTGCAGCGCGCCGTTACCCCGGGGCAGAGCCTGGTGCTCTACCAGGGCGACGTGTGCCTTGGCGGCGGCATCGAGGAGGAAACCTCTATGCATCCGCTTGCATAATGATGTCAAAAACACAGGAAATACAATGCTTTATGCAAAAAAACGCTTGCGTACCACGAACGATGCGCGTATAATACTCAGCATCATTCAGGGTTTGATGGATGATAGCTTGTATGCAAGGAGGACATCCAAATGAAAAAACTGGTTTCTGTTCTGTTGGTTTTGGTAATGGCGATGGCCGTTGCCTGCTCCGCCGTGGCGGAGGATGCTTTGAAGATCGGCGTGATCGGCCCTATGACCGGTGGCGCTGCCGTGTACGGCAATGCGGTTGCCCATGGCGCTCAGATCGCTGCCAATGAGATCAATGCTTTGGGTGGCATGCAGATCATTCTGGATGTGCAGGACGACGAATCGGATCCCGAGAAGGCTATCAATGCTTACAACGCCACTCTGGACAACGGCACTCAGATGATTCTTGGCACCGTGACCACTGCTCCCTGCGTGGCTGTTTCCGCTCAGGCTTATGAAGAACGCATCTTTATGCTCACCCCCACCGCCTCCTCCGCTGACGTGACCGCCGGCAAGGACAACGCCTTCCAGGTGTGCTTCACCGACCCCGGACAGGGCATGGCTGCTGCTAACATGATCGCTGAAAAGAAGATGGGCACCAAGATTGGCGTCATCTACAACAACGCTGACGTGTACTCCACCGGCATCTATCAGGCTTTCGAAGCCCGCGCCAAGGACCTGGGTCTGGAGATCGTGGCTGTGTCCACCTTTGCCTCTGACGACAACGCTGACTTCTCCGTGCAGATTGCTGCCTGCAAGGACGCTGGCGCTGATCTGGTGTTCCTGCCCATCTACTACACCCCCGCTTCCCTGATCCTGGCTCAGGCCA
>JAEDGL010000240.1 GCA_016297535.1 Clostridia bacterium
AACAAGAGTCGGAGGGCTGCGGCCCTCCGACACCTCCCAGAGGGTTTATCGACAGTCTGGAGGGAGCCCGCGCGGGCTCCCTTTTACGCTTTTGCCAAAAACCTAATGCGCGGCAGTGCTTTTTGGAAAATCCCTGCTGCGCGCACGATGCAAAGAGGAACGTATGAAAGCAGTCTCCAAACGCTTCTCCTGGCAAACCGGCCTGTTATTTGTGCTGGCGCTGCTGGCCGCCATGCTGCTGTGTATCTGCACGGGCAGCGTTTCCATCCCGCTTTCGGATACCCTGACCGCCCTGTGGAACACCCTGTGGGGCATGGAGGTGCCGGCGGGCATTGCCAAAAACATCATCCTGAATGTTCGCCTGCCCCGGGTAACCTGCGCGGCGCTCAGCGGCGCGGCGCTGTCGCTGTGCGGCGCGGCCATGCAGGGCCTGCTGCGCAACCCGTTGGCGGATGGCTCCACGCTGGGCGTATCCAGCGGCGCGTCCCTGGGCGCGGTGATCGCGCTGGCCTTTGGCATCACCCTGCCCGGTTCCGAGATTGGCGGCGTTATGCTGATGGCCATGGGCTTTGCCTTTCTTTCGCTGCTGCTGATTCTGTCGCTGGCCTATGTGCTGGATCGCTCGCTGAGCACCAACAGCATCATCCTGATCGGCGTGATCTTTTCCATGTTCGCCTCCAGCGTGATCAACCTGATTATCTCCTTTGCCAGCGAGCAGGTGCGTTCCATCGCATTTTGGACGATGGGTTCCCTTTCGGGCACCAACGGCAAACATGTGCGCATTCTGGCGGCGGCGGTGCTGGTGTGCGGCGGACTGATCCTGCGGTATGCGCGCGAGCTGAACGCGTTTGCCATTGGGGAGGACAACGCGCGCCATATCGGCGTCAACGTCAAGCGGGTAAAGCTGACCATTCTGGTAACGGTGTCGGTGCTGATTGGCGTATGCGTATCCATTTGCGGTACCATCGGCTTTGTGGGGCTGGTGGTGCCCCACATGGCGCGCATGGTGGCAGGGCCCAATCATCGCAGCCTGCTTCCCTGCTCCATGTTTGCCGGGGCCATTTTTTTGCTGCTGGCGGATTTGGTGGCGCGCACGCTGCTCAGCCCCATCGAGCTGTCCATTGGCGTGGTTACCTCCCTGGTGGGCGCGGTGGCCTTTGTCATCATCTTCTACCGCACCAGAAAGGCAAGGTGAGCACTGTGCTGAAAGCGGAAAACGTAACCGTACGCTATGGCGAGCAGACCATTGTGGACAACCTCTCCTTTAGCCTGCAGGAAGGGCAGTGGCTGATGCTGGCAGGCCCCAACGGCGCGGGCAAATCCACGCTGATTGAAAGCATTGCGCAGGGCGCGCCGTATACAGGCAAAATTCTGCTGCAGGGCAGGGATATCCGCAGCTACCGCCCGGCGCAGCTGGCGCGTAAAATCGGCGTGCTGTCGCAGCGAAACACGGTGAGCTATGCCTATTCGGTGGAAGAGGTGGTGGGCCTTGGGCGCTACGCCTATTCCTCCGGCCTGCTTTCCGGCCGCGACGGGCAGGGAAGGGAGCGGGTGGAACGCGCGCTGGAGCTGACCGGCCTGCAGAAGCTGCGCAACGCAAGCGTGCTTACCCTGTCCGGCGGCGAGCTGCAACGCACCTTTCTGGCGCAGGTTTTTGCGCAGGATCCGCAGATTCTGATTCTGGACGAGCCGGCCAACCATCTGGATCTGGTATATCAGAAGCATATTTTTACCCTGATCGAGCAATGGCTGCACCAGCCCGGGCGCGCCGTTCTCTCCGTGGTGCACGACCTGAGCCTGGCCCGGCGCTACGGCACCCACGCGGTGCTCATCCATCAGGGCAAATGCGTTTCCCAGGGCACCATCAGGCAGGTGCTTACCCCGCAGCACCTGCGCAGCGTGTACGATATGGATGTGTATCAATGGATGCATGAAATGCTGGAGCAATGGGACGCCTGAAAGGGCCGTCCATCCGTAAGGTAAAACAGGAGCCTGCCGCGCTTGACAAATGCGCGGCAGGCTCCTGTCAGGCTGACCCTCCGGGAGGCGTCGGAGGGCCGTAGCCCTCCGACTCTTGTTCCGAGTCCAGCGACCTGTGCGGTGGACTCGGAAGCCTTGCGCAGCAAGGCTTTCCTTACACCATTTGCCGCCCGGCGAGCC
>JAEDGL010000241.1 GCA_016297535.1 Clostridia bacterium
ACCATTTGCCGCCCGGCGAGCCGTAGGCGAGTGGGCAAGTGGTGCATTCCCGTCGGAAAAGGTCGCCGCAGGCGAGCTTTTCCGACGCTCTCAGCGGACAGCCAGACACGGCTGTCCGCAGGATGTGGCAAAGCGTTATTTGCCGGAAGCGTTGTCATCCGCAGCCACCGGCACCGCGCCGGCCAGGCGGATGAGCTGCGCGGCCTCGGGGCTGAGCGCGAATGTCAGGAAGGCCCCGGCAGCTTCGGACAGCTCGCCGTTTTGCGCCACCACCATGTTGAAGGGACGCTGGATGGCATATTCGCCGCTGATAACGGTTTCCTCGCTGCAGATAACGCCGTTCACCTTCACAGCCTTTACGCCGCTGTTTCCCTCAACGGAGGACAGGGAGGCATATCCGATGGCGTTTTCGCTGCTGGCAACCGCCTGGATCACCGCGCCGGTGGAGGTAAGCTCCTGGGCCAGCACGCAGGCGTCAGCCGTTTTCGTTACCGTTTCAAAGCCGTCGCGGGTGCCGGAGCCGGCCTCCCGGCCGATGCAGGCGATGGCCAGATCAGCGCCGCCCACCTCGCTCCAGTTAACGATTTTGCCCGTAAAGATACCGGCGATCTGTTCTACGGTCAACTGCTCCACGCCGCTGCCTGCGTTTACGATAACGGCAATGCCGTCCAGCGCAACGGTGTACACCGTCAGCTCCGTTTCGGTCTCCTTCAGATCGCGGGAGGCCAAACCAATATCGCAGGTGCCCTGGCGGGCGGCCGATATGCCGGTGCCGGAGCCGGTGGCGTCATAGGTAACGGTTATGCCGGGGTTATCCAGCATAAACTGTTCGGCCAGCACGCCGACCACCTTTTCCATGGAGGTGGAGCCGTTGAGGCTAACGCTGCCGTTTCCATCGGCCAGGGCGGCAGCGTTAGCCGCCAGCAGCACAAGAGACAGAACAAGGGAAATCAGCTTTTTCATTTACAGTGACCTCGCTTTCCTTTTCATCCTTTTGATCGGTACATGCCTATTAAAGCAGGCCAATGTAAAATCCAAAACCGCAAACAGGTTAAATGCAGATCAAATGTTCATGCCGTTTCCACAACCTTTTCAACAGGCGGGCAGCTCAAACGCCTTCCTCCCCTGGGGGGGCACAAACCGTCAAAGCCCTCTGCCGGAAAAAAACGGCAGAGGGCTTTGACGGTGGATGGCGCGCCCATTCAAAAAAAGACGGCACCTCCCCCTACAGCCGGAGGGCTTTCGCCCTCCGGCCTGGTTGTACCTCTGAGGCGCTTTATGGGATCCAAGCGCCGGTTCTGCCGTATTTCAGTCCTTGTCGCACGGGGTGGGCTTGCACAGGCTGCACGCCTGCAGCATGGCCGTCCAGATACGCACGTGCGCATATTCATCGCCCAGGATGGACAGCAGCAGATAGCGGATTTTCAGCGTGGGGGCGCACATGGCAAGCACGGAATAGCGCTGAATTGCATCCAGCTCTCCCTGAATGGCCGTTTCCACATCGGCGCAGAAATTGCCGGTTGCCTTGGGGCACTCCGGCGCGCAGCCCGCACAGGGCGGACATACCCCCAGCAGAGCCGCCAGCAGCCTGGCGTGACCGTACTCATCGCCAACAATGGTCATAATCAGCTCGCTCAATTCCTGCGACGGCGCTTCCTGCGCGATTTGCGCATAAAAACCGGCGTCGCAAATTTCATCCTGCATTGCTCCCTCCAACTGACGGCGATAGTCGTTGCAAAGGCTCATAGCAGTCATCTCCATCGCAATTTCATTTGGCAGCGCTTTGCTGCTCCTTACACCCTATGCCCCCAAAGCCAAAAGGGTTCACCTTTCATTTTCCCTGATCGTTCCGCCCGGAAGATCTTTCAGCGCTTCCTGTATGCCGGCGGCGCTTTCGATGTTGTATTGAACTCCGCTCGGGTTAAGGCCGAAGCGCCTTGGCCGGTCAAGGGTGCAACCATTGCCCCGTTAGTGGCGTTTCGCCACTAAGTACCGGGTATTCCTTGTAGCGGAGCTTCACAATCTCGAAAATTCCGCATCATTCTCTGCATAAAAAGAAATATCCTTATAGGATTTGTAAATCCTATAAGGATACTCACAATGGTGCGGGAAACAGGACTTGAACCTGCATGTCCGTGAGAACACATGAACCTGAA
>JAEDGL010000080.1 GCA_016297535.1 Clostridia bacterium
CCGAACTGAGCGATTATCTGATGGAAAAATACGATACCGCATGGGGACAGGATACGACACGTCCCTTCATCATGGAAAATGATGAACTTATGGATGGATACCGCCCAAACCCGTTGGACAGTGCGTCATAAGCAGCACATAAGGCAGGAGGTCTGCTTCTTCGGAAACAGACTTCCTGCTTCCTTTTATAACCCTGCACAGCCCCCTGTCGCGCTCCGTGTGGCCGATAAAGCAGACACTGCGGATACGGACACCCCCCGACGAAGATAACGCCGTGTAAGCCCGCATTAAAGCCAAAACAAAAGAACATGATTTAGGGATAGATATAATCATGTACGTGCGCATTCTTGTAATAACGATCAAACGCCATAAATGATTTGACTGTGCTGGCAAGGAATGGTGAATTCCACCGGGCAAAAGCGTTGACTTTCGCAGCCCGGCATGCTACAATGGCAGTACCTGATAAAGAAACGGAGCTGAAAAGATGCGCAAGTAATTCTGCCACACCCTATCCATTCTGGAATGAACAGGGCGAACCAGCGGTTGTTCCTTTTCCGTGCCTGCGGAAAGGGCGGCCTTGCTGTGGCAGAAGGGCGCGTAAGGCAGCTCTTTTTGCGTTATGCGCATATCCTTTGTTTGCCCTGCGGCTGATTGCCGGGAGGACTTTCAACGTTATGCAGCTATCCATTCGCAATCTCAGTTTTATGTACGAGGGCAGCTATGAGCCCGTGTTTGACAACCTGAGCATCAACCTGGACACCCGCTGGAAGCTGGGGCTGATCGGCCGCAACGGCCGGGGCAAAACCACGCTGCTGCGCCTGATGCTTGGGCAGTATGCCTATCAGGGCGTTATTGAAAACCCGCTTACGCCGGTGTACTTTCCCTTTGAGGTGGATGATCGCACCCAGCTTACGCTGTTTGTAATGCAGCAGGCCGCGCCGCAGGCCGAGGACTGGCAGCTGATGCGCGAGATGAACCTGCTGAAGGTAACGCAGGATGCGCTCTACCGCCCTTTTGACACCCTCAGCAGGGGCGAGCAGACCAAGGCGCTCCTGTGCGCCCTGTTTGCCCGGGAGGACGCCTATCCCCTGATCGACGAGCCCACCAACCACCTCGACCAGCACGGCCGCGAGCTGGTGGCGGATTATCTGCGCGGCAAGGACGGCTTTTTGCTGGTAAGCCACGACCGCGCGTTTCTCAACCGCTGCATCGACCATGTGTTTTCGCTCAACAAATCCGACGCGTGGGTTATGCAGGGCGATTACGATGTGTGGGAAAAGCGCCTGAACGATCAAAACGCCTACGAGCTGGCCAGAAACGAGGATCTCAAGCGCGATATCACCCGGCTTACCGAGAGCGCGCGCCGCGCGGCGGCGTGGAGCGACAAGGTGGAAAAGAACAAGTTTCACGTGCCGGAAAGCGAGGTGGCCGCGACGGATCGCGGCTATGTGGGCGCAAGGGCCGCCGCCATGATGAAGCGCAGCATGAACACCATCCGGCGCCGCGAGCGCGCCATTGAGGAAAAAAAGAGCCTGCTCAAAAACGTGGAGCAGGTGGGCGAGCTGAAGCTGACGGTGCTGGAGCATCCCAAAAAGGTGCTGGTTTCCGTGCAGGATGGCGTGGTGCGCTATGACGGGCGCACGGTGTGTGAAAACATCCAGTTTGAAATCCGCCAGGGCGACCGCGTGGCCCTGACCGGCGCCAACGGCGCGGGCAAATCCAGCATTCTGCGCACGCTGTGCGGGCTGGGCGGCGCGCTTACCGGCGATGTGCGCATCGTCTCGGGGCTGGTGATCAGCCATGTGCCGCAGGAGACGGATGGATTGTGCGGCGCCATGCGCGATTTTATCCGCGCCCGCCAGCTGGATGAAACGCTGTTCAAGGCCATTCTGCGCAACATGGATTTTGAGCGCGAGGCCTTTGAGCGCGATCTGAGCACCCTGTCTCAGGGGCAGAAAAAGAAGATCCTGCTATCCGCCAGCCTGTGCGTGCCCGCGCATCTGTACGTGTGGGATGAGCCGCTCAACTACATCGACGTGCTCAGCCGCGTGCAGGTGGAAAAGCTGATCGGGCAGTACCATCCCACGCTGCTGCTGGTGGAGCATGACCGGGTATTTCTGCAGCATGTCTGCACACGCGAACCCATCGCATTATAGAAAGGAAGAAAAAAACCATGGATGAACGCATCAGGCTTACCCAGATCAACCCCCATGTATGGCTCATGGACGACGCGGGCGAATCCACCGGCTATCTGGTAATCGGCCAGGAAAAGGCCGCCGTCATCGATACCATGAACGGCTGGGCAAACGTGAAGGAGGCTGCCCGCGAACTGACCCCGTTGCCGCTGGTGGTCATCAACACCCACGGTCACTGCGACCACATCTATGGCAACGTTTACTTTGACGAGGCCTATCTGCACCCGGCGGATCTGCCGCTGGCGCAGCATCATGCCAGCTTCCCCGAATTTGTGGAGCTGTGCCGCATTCACCATCTTAAAATGCCGCCCTTCAAGCCCTTCAACGATGGCGATGTGTTGGATCTGGGCGGGCTGCACCTGCGCGGCATCCATCTGCCCGGCCACACCCCGGGCGGGCTGCTGCTGCTGCTGGAGGAGGATCGCATCCTCTTTACCGGCGACGCCATCAACCGCCACCTCTGGCTGCAGCTGGAGGAAAGCCTGCCCGCCGCCGAAGCCGCGGATGCGCTGGAAAAGGTGCTGTACCTGACCGGCGAGGCGGATTTCATTCTGCACGGCCACGCCAAGGGCACGGATCCCATCGGCCTGATGAACGACCTGCTGCGCGGCCTTCGCGAAATCCAGCACGGACAAACGCAGGATGATCCGCCCTACCACTGGTTTGGCGGCGAGGGCCGGCAGCATCCCTTTGCCAGGGACAGCGTCATCTGCTATCCCAGGGCTTGACACCTTCCGCCTCCGGGATTACAATACCTGTATCAACAAACTGAAATGGGGGATGACATCCGGTTTGGCCGGGCAGCCGCGTTCATCGCTGCGGGCGAAACTGGAAAGGAGCAGATAAAGTCAACTGCAAATCATGAGGCGTTTGCGCGCCTGTGTTTGCTTTGATTTTATTTGCTCTGCCGTCCCCATAGCAAGCCGCAGAGCAATGCTCTGCGGCTTTTGCCGGTTCAAAAAGAAAGGAGACATCCCCATGTACCAGCAGCTGCTTCCCCTGATGCAGATTCCCCGTCCCTATCAGCCCAATGTTCACCCCTTCTGGGATGACGAGTACATCTCCGCCCGCATGCTGGAGGCACACCTCAACCCCCAGGAGGACGCCGCCAGCCGCGTGCCCGCCTTTATGGACCGCTCGGCGGACTGGATTGCCCGGATCGCGCCGCCTGCGCAGTATCCCCGCCTGCTGGATCTGGGCTGCGGGCCGGGGCTGTATGCCGGGCGCTTTGCCCGCAGGGGCTATCAGGTGACCGGCGTGGATCTGTCCCGCCGCTCGGTGCGCTATGCCACGGCTCATGCGCAGGCGGAAAAACTGGACATTCGCTATCATCTTTGCGATTACTGCCAGCTGGATCTGGGCCAAACCTTTGATCTGGTTACGCTGATCTACTGCGACTATGGCGTGCTCAGCCCGCAAAGCCGCCGCGAGGTGCTGCGCCGGGCCCGCGCCCATCTGCGCAGGGGCGGGCGGATGCTGCTGGATGGCTTTTCCGCAGCGCACGAGGCGGCGTTCCGGCCGTATCAGACCTGGCAGCACTGCCCGCAGGGCGGCTTCTGGCGAAAGGAGCCCTATATGGTGATGGAGGAGGGCAGGCTGTACCCGGAGCATGTCATCGGCCAGCACATTGCGGTGATTACGCAGGAGGGGCTTACACCGTATGAGCTGTGGAACACCTGCTTTACCCCCGAAGCGCTCGCGGCCGAGGCGCTGGAGGCGGGCCTTTGCCTGAAGGAAGTATACGGCGATGTGGCGGGCGCTGCGTACGATACGCACAGCGACACGCTGGCGGTGGTGCTGGAGGCAAAATAAAAGCAGAAACACCCTTGTAAACGCAATGTTTACAAGGGTGTTTGGTGGTGCTTACTGGACTCGAACCAGTGACCCCATCGATGTGAACGATGTGCTCTACCAACTGAGCCAAAGCACCACGTCTTGACGACGCTGATAATCATACCACAGCCCGGGATGTTTGTCAACGTCATTCGGACGAAAAAATCAAATTTTATCCTTCCACCCGGGTAATCATGGGCTGGATGCGGCGGGTAAGGGTCATGGGGCGCACCTCGGGACGGGGGCCGATGCGTTCGCCGCCAAAGCAGGCCACCTCCAGCGCGGCAAAGTCCACGCCTGCAGCAATGCTGAAGCCCACGCCGCCGGAAAACCGGGGGTTGACCTCCAAAAAATAGAATTCCTCTTCCCGGCCGATAAACTCCATGTTTACCACGCCCACGATGCCCGCCTGCGCGGCGATGGCGGCGCAGACGGCCTCCAGCGGATGGCCGGGCAGCATGCGCACGGTGCTGCCCAGGCCGTTGGAGGTGCGCAAAAGCTCCTGCCGGCACAGCGCCTGCACCTGGCCGTACGAATCGCGCGCCACATCCACGGTAAAGACGTTCCCGTCAATGTAGGGCTGGGCGATGTAATCATCGCGGCCTGCAAGGGCGGCCAGATACTGCTCCCGGTTGCGCGCCACCACCTGCCCCTGCGAGCTGCGCCCGCCCACGGGCTTGAGCATGATGGGAAAATCGCCGTCCTGCGGCACATGGCCGTAGGGTGAGCGGGTGGGAATGGTGCGGCACACGCCGCTTTGCTCCAGCGCCCGGGCCATGTGGAGCTTGTTGCGGCACAGGCGCACAACGGGCTCGTCCGGGGTGCATACGGTGCAGCCGAGCGCGGCAAAGTGCTCCTTCCGGGCGCACAGGAGATCCACCTCCACATCCGTCAGGGGAATCAGGTAGTCCACCCGTTCCCGGCGCACGGCCTGCGTCATCTGCGAAAGGTAGGCGTCCGCACTGGAGGCGGGCTCCGCCTGGAAAAAGGCATCCACCTCGTTGGAGGCGGCATTCCAGGCCTGCGGATAAAGATCGCAGCCGATCACGCGATGTCCCAGCGCCCTGATTTGCGCAATGGCGCACGGGGCCGATGCCGAACCCACGGCGGTAAACAGCGTGGTTTTCATGTAAGGGTACCTCCCGTATACAGGATGAGCAGGGGCGTCAGCCCCGCTTGCGCAGCCGCCGCACCGTTTGCAAAAGATACTGCAGGCTTTCCAGCCGCAAAAGCCATGCCAGCCCGCCGTATACCGCCGCGCCTGCGGCAACCTGCAAAACCAGCAGCACGGGCGCGGGCAGGGCAAGCGCGTTCATGGCGCTGACCGCGCCAAACATAACCAGCGAAAGAAGAATGGAGGGCAGGATATCGTGCATCTGCTCCAGATAGCCGTACTGAAGCAGCCTTTTGTTGGGATGGGCGTTTACCACCGCGCTGATCAGCGTGCTGATAACGCCGCCCCAGGCAATGGCCAGAACGCTGTCAAAGCACAGGGCCGTTACCAGCAGAATCAGCAGCCCGTAGCTTTTTTTGATGATTTCCAGCTTCAGGAACACATCGCTGCGGCCCTTGGCGTTGATGGCCTGCAGATTGGCCGTGTGGATGGGGTAAAACGCAAAATCGATGCAGCACAGCTGCAAAAACGGCACGCAGGGCAGCCACTGCTCGGTCAGCAGCAGCCGGATCAGCGGCTCGGCCACGGCGGCCAGCCCCGCCATCATGGGCGCTACCAGAAAGCTGGACAGCATGACCGACCGGCGCATCAGCTGCTTCATGCGGCCGGGCTCGTCCTGCTGCTCGGACAATACGGGCAGCATCACGCTCTGGATGGAGCCGTTGACCGCGTTCATCATCAGCTCCGGAAACTGCTTGCCGCGCGTGTAAAAGGCCAGCGCCGCATCCGAAAACTGCCGCCCGATCACCGCCGAGCGCAGGTTGGCATAGCCCGTATCCAGCAGGCTGGAAGCCAGCAGCTTCCAGCCAAAGCCAATCAGCTTTTGAACGCGCGCAAGGCTGAACCGCCTTCTGGGCCGCCAGCGTACCAGCACCAGCAGCAAGATGGCCAGCGAAAACTGGTTGGTCAGCTGCTGCGCCACCAGCGCCCAGTAGCCCGCGCCGCCCAGCGCCATGCACACGCCCACCGTGCCCGAAAGCACCGTGGCGCACAGGCTGGCCGCCATCAGCCGGCGAAACGCCATCTGCCGCGCCACCACCGCGTTCTGCACCGAGATCAGCGCCCCCGGCAGCAGCACCAGCGCCATCACGCGCAGGGTGGATTGCAGCGCGGGCATGCGGAAAAACGAGGCAATCCACGGCGAAAGCGCAAACAGCAGCGCGTACAGCGCCACCGCCATGCCCAGGCTTACCGCAAACACCGAGGAAAGATCGGTTTCGTCCACTTCCTTTTTCTGGATAAGCGCCGTGTTCAGCCCGCTTTGCACAAACACCTGCGCCACGGCCACAAACACCATCAGCATGCTCAGCACCCCGTAATCCGAGGGGCTCAGCAGCCGCGCCAGCAGCAGGCTTACCACAAACGATACGCCCTGCGTGCCTACGCTTTCCATCACCTTGAACAAAAAGGAGGAGGCCGTTTTCCGGCTGCGGCTGTCATCCATGCAGCAGCACCTCGCCAATAACGTGGCAGATCAGCTCCAGCTCCTCCGGGGGCAGGCCGGGGTACAGCGGCAGGGTTACCACGCTCTCCGCCAGGCGGCGGGCCACGGGGGTACGGGCGCTGTCAAAGCCGGGCCGGCCGCGGTAGCATTCAAAATCGGTAATCAGGGGATAGAAATACTTGCGGGCGTAAACGCCCTGCGCGGCCAGCGCCCGGCACACCGCATCGCGCTGGCTGCGGCCGTCAAACGCCACCGGAAAATAGGCGTAGTTGCTGCTTACGCCCTGCTGCGGCGCGGGCAGCTCCACCGGCAGACCATCCAGGCGCTGCAGGTAGGCGTTGTGCACCTGGCGGCGGGCTTCTATCTCCTGCGGCAGATGGCGCAGGTTGCACAGGCCCATCGCAGCCTGAAACTCGCTCATTTTGGCGTTGCCGCCCACGCTTACCACATCCTCCGGCCCGGTAATGCCGTAGTTGCGCTCCAGCGCCAGCCTTTGGGCCAGCTCGGGGCTGGCGGTGGCCACGGCCCCGCCCTCGATGGTGTTGAACACCTTGGTGGCGTGAAAGCTGAACATGCTGGCCGTGCCAAAGGCGGCGGCGGATACGCCGTTACGCGTTACGCCAAAGGCATGCGCCGCATCGTAGATCAGGGGCAGGCCGTGCTCAGCGGCAAGCTGCTGCAGCGCGTCCACATCGCACAGGCGGCCGTACACATGCACGGGCAGGATGGCGCGGGTTTCGGGGGTGATCAGCCGTCGCACGCTCTGCGGGTCGATGGTGCCGTCAGGCAGCACATCCGCAAAAACGGGGCGGAAGCCCCGGCGCACAATGGCGTGCGTGGTGGAGGCAAAGCTGAACGGCGTGGTGATGATCTCGCCCGGCTCCAGCGAGAGCGCGGCAATCAGCGCCTCCAGCGCCAGGTGGCCGTTGGTAAACAGCTCCAGCTGGGGCGTGTGCAGATATTCGCTGAGCGCCCTTTGCAGGGCGATATGCTTCTGGCCGTTATTGGTCAGCCAGTGGCTGTCCCATAAATCGCGGATTTCCTCGCAGTATTCCTCAAAGGGGGGCATGGAGCTGCGGGTTACGTTGATGCGCATCTGGTTTCCTCCTGCCGGTGCCCGAAAATCCAAAAACAGGGGCACAAGCGTAGTATACTTCTTTTTGCCGCTTTGGGCAAGGGGCCCGGGCCTTGACACAGCCTGCGCGCAATGATATGGTAAGCACAGCCCTATGCCAAAGGAGTGCTTCGGATGCAAAAGACGGATCCGCGATACGCTGCCTACACGGCGATTCTTCAAAAACATCTCCGCCCCGCCATGGGCTGCACCGAGCCCATCGCCATCGCCTATGCCGCCGCGGTGGCGCGCAGGGTGCTGGGCGTGCTTCCGCAGCGCGCGCAGGTGTGGGTGAGCGGAAACATCATTAAAAACGCCATGGCCGTTACCGTGCCCAACACCGGCGGGCGCAAGGGCATCGACGCGGCCTGCGCCGCCGGGCTCATCGCGGGCGATGCCGGGCGCGAGCTGCAGGTGATTGCCGATGTCAGCGACGCCCAGCGCAGCGAAATCAGCGACTATCTGGCCCGTCAGCCCATTACCGTAAGCCTGAAGCCCGACGCGCGCCTTTTTGATATTCTGGTGCAGGCCGAGGCAAACGGCCATCACGCCGCCGTGCGCATTGCGGACCGCCATACCAACGTGGTGGAGGTGGAACGGGACGGGCAATCCCTGTATCACCGCGAGCTGGAAGCGCAGGACGCGGGCCAGGAGGCGGACGAGCGCCTGCTGACCATCGAGGGCATTTTTGATTTTGCCAACACCTGCGACCTGGCCGATGTGCAGGCGGAAATCCAGCGCCAGATCGCCTGCAACTCCGCCATCGCCCAGGAGGGCCTCAGCGGCCGCTGGGGCGCAAGCGTGGGCAAGGTGCTTCTGGACTGCTACGGCACGTCGGACGTGCGCATCCGCGCCAGGGCCTACGCCGCCGCGGGTTCGGACGCGCGCATGTCCGGGTGCGAAATGCCGGTGATCATCAACTCCGGCAGCGGCAATCAGGGACTCACCGTTTCCCTGCCGGTGATCCAGTACGCCCGGGAGCTTCATGCCCCGGCCGGGCTGCTGATTCGCGCGCTGGTCATGGCCAACCTGACCGCCATCCGCGAAAAGGCGCTCATCGGCACGCTGTCGGCCTACTGCGGGGCGATCAGCGCGGGCTGCGCGGCGGGCGCGGGCATCGCCTACATCTGCGGGGGTGACCTGCACCTGATCAACCACACCATCGTCAATTCGCTGGCCATTCTCTCCGGCACCATCTGCGACGGCGCCAAGCCCTCCTGCGCGGCCAAGATCGCCTCCGCGGTGGACGCGGCCATCACGGGCTATCAGATGGCCTGCGCGGGCAAGGAATTCCGCGGCGGAGAGGGTATTGTCAAAAAGGGTGTGGAAAACACCATCGCCAGCGTCGGCCGTCTGGGCAAGGACGGTATGAAGCAGACGGATGAGGAAATCCTGAAAATCATGATTGATTGCTAAGGCGGGGGAATGCGCATGAAGGAATTGATGGATGCCTACCGCGAGCAGGGCGCGCCGCAGGACCAGCAGATGCTGATCGCCCTTTTGCGCGAAATTCAGGATCAAAACGGCGGCGTGCTTTCCGAGGAGGCTCTCGAAGCCGTGGCCCAGGCCTACGAAATCCGGCAAACCCTGCTGCTGGCGCTGATTCGTCGCGTGCCCTCCCTGCGCCTGCAGCAGGCGCCCCACCGGCTGGAGCTGTGCGTTTCCTGCCCGAAGGGCCGGGAGCTGCGCGCGTGGGTGGAGCGCACCTGGCGCGTAAAGCCCGGCGATTGCTGCCCCTCCGCCGGGTTTTGCTACCGCACGGTTCCCTGTCTTCACAACTGCGCCAACGGCCCCTCCCTGCGCTGGGACGGGCAGCTGTATTCCAACGCAACCAAAGAGCTGATCCTGCGCCTTGCGCAGGGCCGGAAATGACAACCAAATGAAGAAGGTGCTTTCATGAAACTGCTGCTGGTTGGCTGCGGCGGCTACGCCGCCGGGTATGTGCGCGAGCTTCTTTCCCCGCTCAACGTGGACGGCCACATCATCGAGGGCATTGTGGATCCCTATGCGGAGCAAAGCCCCGTCATCGGCCTGATCCGCGAAAAGGGCATTCCGGTGTACGACACGCTGGAGGCGTTTTACCGCAGGCACTCCGCGCCGCTGGCCGTTATCGTTACGCCCATCGGGCTGCATGTGCACGACGCGCTCGTGTGCCTGGCGCACGGCAGCCATGTGCTGATGGAAAAGCCGCTGGCGGCCACCTCCGGCCTGTGCCGCGAAATCACCGGCGCGGCCCGGGACGCGGGCAAAAGGCTGGGCGTGGGCTATCAACTGTGCTACGATCCCATCATGCTGCGGCTGAAGGAGCAGATCGAGGCGGGCGCGTTTGGCCGGGCGCTGGGCATGAAGGCGCTGATTCTGTGGCAGCGCACGCACGCCTACTATGCCCGCAGCGGCGGCTGGGCGGGGCACATCCGCCTGCCGGACGGCACGCCCGTGTACGACAGCATTCTGACCAACGCCACCTCCCACTACCTGATGAACATGCTCTGGCTTACCACCCCCGGCTTTCACACGCAGCCCGCCCTGTCGGTGGAGGCGCAGCTGGGCCGCGTGTATCCCATTGAAACCTTCGATACCGCCGCCGCGCGCTTCCGCCTGCCCTGCGGCTGCGAGGGACTGCTGTTTGCCTCCCACGTGGCGGGCACCGCGCAGGAAACGCCGCCAGTAATGGAATACCGCTTTGAAAAGGCCGTTATCCGCGTGCGCACGCAGCCCGAACGGGGCGCGGTGCTCTCCCTGACGGATGAAAGCGGAGCCCAACGCGAGCTGGGTGTATTGTGCCAGAACGTGATTCACAAAACCACCCAGTTCATCCGCGCCATCGAGAACGATCTGCCCCTTTCCTGTCCCGGCGAGGCGGGGCTGGCCACCGTGCTTACCTACGAGCGCCTGTTTGAAAACGGCCTGCCGGATGTGGAAAACATTCAGCCCGTCATCCGCGAGGAGCAGCTGCTCTGGTCCCCTCAGGTAGCGGATGCCCTGCGCGCGGGCTTTGAGGCCGGCCGTCTGCCGCGCGAGCTGGGTTTGGCCTACGGGCAGGGCTGTGCGGGAGGGAACCGGCATTGAAAAAGCTGTTGATTACCGGCTTTGATCCCTTTGGCGGACAAACGGTGAACCCCGCGTGGGAGGCGGTTTCCCGTCTGCCGGACCGCATCGGCAGCTATGCGCTGACCCGCTGCAGGATTCCCACGGCTTTTGGCCGGGCGCCCCAGGCGGTGCTGAACGCCGCGCGGGATGCGCAGCCGGATGTGATTCTCTGCATCGGCCAGGCGGGCGGGCGCAGGGCCCTCACGCCGGAAATGGTGGCCATCAACCTCCGGCACGCCTCCATCCCGGATAACGACGGCAACCGTCCCCAGGACCAGCCCGTGGCTGCGGACGGCCCCGCCGCGTACTTTGCCACCGTGCCGGTGCGCGCCATGGCGCAGGCTGCGGAAGCGGCGGGAGTGAGCGCGGCGGTATCGTACTCGGCGGGCACGTTTGTGTGCAACGATACGCTGTATACGCTGCTGCACCACTACCGCGGCACGGCGGTGCGGGTGGGGTTTGTGCATGTGCCCTTTCTGCCCCGGCAGGCGGAAAACGGCCAGCCCTCCATGGCGCTGGAGGACATGGTGCGCGGCCTGACGGCAATGATCGAAAGCCTTTCCTAAAGAACAGAGCCATGCCCCGGATGCAACGGGGTATGGCCCTGTTCAGGCTGTCGATAAACCTTTTGGGAGGCGTCGGAGGGCCGCAGCCCTCCGACTCTTGTTCCGAGCCCAGCGACCT
>JAEDGL010000081.1 GCA_016297535.1 Clostridia bacterium
CTCCCCGCCCGCCCGGCAAAGCCGGGCGATACGAACCAAAGTCAGAGGGGCTGCAGCCCCTCTGACAACTCCCGATAAGGTTCAGCCTGACAGAGCCGTGAAACGGCCCTGCCCCGGGATTCCAAAGGGCAAAGCCCTTTGGCAGAGGGGGTGCAGGGGGAGGCGGAGCCTCCCCCGCCCGCCGGAGGCCCAATTACGTTCTCTCCCCGCTCTTTGCCAGATAGTAGGCCAGGCCTGCAATCGTCAGCAAGCCGCCGAAAGCCACGAGGGGCGTGGGGATTTCCCCAAAGAGGATCATGGAAAAAATCATCGCGCCCACGGGCTCGCCCAGCAGGGCAAAGCTGACCACATTGGCGGATACGCCGTCCAGCGCGTAGGTAAAGATGGTGTGTCCAAGCAAAGTGGAGCCGATGATCAGCCCGGCCATCCACGGCAGCGCCTGAAGCGGCATCACAAAGCCGCCGTCCATGGGCAGGGCGAACAGCAGCACCGCGGCGGTTGCAAAATACAGGATGGGGGTGTAGATTTCCGCGGCAAGGGTGCGGCGGATTTCGCGGTTGGTCAGCCAGTGACCGGCCATCAGCACCGCGCCGGAAAGCGCCAGCAGATTGCTTTTGAGCTCCTCGCCGGAGGAGGCGGCCGCGCTGCTGCCCATCATGCCCGCAAGGGCGATGGTCAGCGCACCCAGCAGCGCCAGTCCCGCGCCGGGCAGCGCGCGGCGGGGCGTTTTTTCGTGAAACAGCAGCCAGCTGAAAAACGCCACAAACAGGGGCTGGGTGCACACCAGCGCCACGGAGGCAAAGGTACTGGTGCCGGTGAGCGAGGTAATCCACGTAAGATAGTGCCCCGCCAGGAACAGGGCGGACAGCCCCGCCAGCAGGCCCTCGCGCCGGGTTACGCGCAGGGGAATGCGGTGCCTGCGCATTTGCGCGGCCTCAATGGGGGTAAGCATCAGCCCGGCGGCCAGCATGCGCAGAAACGCCACGGAGGCGGGCGCCGCCCCGGCGTTGAGCGCCCCCTTGATCATGGGCCCGGAATAGCTGACCATGCATACCGCGAAAACCACCAGCACCATGGGGGGAATTTTTTTGATTTTCATGCTTTTGTGCCTTCCTTCCGTGCCTGTTCTTCCTTCAGGCGCTTGAGCCATACCATCAAAACCGCCACATCCGCCGGATTCACGCCAGGAATGCGCCCCGCCTGGCTCAGGCTTTGCGGGCGCCTGGCCTGCAGCTTCTGCCGCGCCTCAATGCGCAGGCTTTCGATCCGGGAATAATCCACATCGTCGGGGATCAGCCAGTCCTCCATGGCGCGGGCGCGGGCCACCTGAGCGCGCTGCTTTTGCAGATAGCCCTCGTATTTCACATTCAGCTCGGCCTGCTCGCGCACATCGGCAGGATATTCCTCAATCTGCGGACAAAGGGGCACAAGGCTGTCCAGACCGATCTCCGGGCGGCGCAGCAGCTCCTCCGCCGTGAGGGTGTCGCGGGTAAGGGGCTGGCCATGCGCGGTCAGCCATTCATCGCGCCCGGGGCCGGCGGGCAGCCTGCAGGCCTGCAGCGTATGGCGCAGGCTGGAGGCGCCGTCGCGCCGCGCCTGCATCAGCTGCATGCGGCGCTCGCTGGCCAGCCCGCGCCGGTAGCTCAGCTCCGTCAGGCGCTGGTCGGCGTTATCCTGCCGCAGCAGCAGCCGGTATTCGCTGCGGCTGGTCATCATGCGGTAGGGCTCGTCCGTGCCCTTGGTGCACAGATCATCCACCATCACGCCAATGTAGCCCATATCGCGGGTAATCACCAGCGGTTCCTTGTCCTGCAGGCGGCAGGCGGCGTTGATGCCCGCCAGAATGCCCTGCGCGGCGGCTTCCTCGTAGCCGGAGGTGCCGTTGACCTGCCCGGCAAAGAACAGGCCCGGCACGCGGCGGCTTTCCAGCGTAAGCTTGAGCTCGGTGGGGTCGATGCAGTCGTACTCGATGGCATAGGCCAGCCGCACCAGCACCGCGCGCTCCAGGCCCGGAATGGTGCGGTACATCGCCCATTGCACATGCTCGGGCAGGGAGGAGCTCATGCCCTGCACATACCATTCGGGGCTGTCCAGCCCCTCCGGCTCCAGAAACAGCTGGTGACGGTCCTTACCGGCAAAGCGGTTCACCTTATCCTCAATGGAGGGGCAGTAGCGCGCGCCGGTGCCCTTGATATCGCCGCGGAACATGGGCGAAAGGTGCAGGTTTTCGCGGATGATGCGGTGCGTGTGCTCGTTGGTGTAGGTAAGGTAGCACATGCAGCGGTTGCGCAGCGGATAGGTCACGCCAATGTCCTGCTGCCCGGCAAGGGTGAGAAAGCTGAACGGGGTGATGGGATCGTCGCCCGGCTGGGGCTCCATGCGGTCAAAATCGATGGACCGCACATCCACGCGCGCGGGCGTGCCGGTTTTGAAGCGGCGCAGCGCAAAGCCCAAATCGGTAAGCGACTGGCTCAGCCCCTCGGCGCGCAGCAGCCCCTGCGGGCCGCTTTGCTTGCTGTAATCGCCAATGATGATGCGGCTTTTGAGGTACACGCCGCCGCACACCACCACGCTTTTGCAGGGGATGATCTCGCCCGTCATGGTTTTGACGCCGCTCACCTGCGCGTTTTGGGTCAGGATTTCCATCACCTCGCCCTGACGCACCGTCAGGTTGGGCGTGGAAAACAGCACGCCCAGCATATCCTCGTGATAGCGCCGCTTATCCGCCTGCGCGCGCAGGCTGTGCACGGCCGGCCCCTTGCCGCGGTTGAGCATGCGGCTTTGCAGAAAATTGCGGTCGATGGCCAGGCCCATCTCGCCGCCCAGCGCATCCACCTCGCGCACCAGATGCCCCTTGCCCGTGCCGCCGATGGCCGGGTTGCACGGCATGAGCGCCACGCTGCCGATATCCAGCGTAATCAGCAGCGTGGATACCCCCATCCGCGCCGCCGCCAAAGCCGCCTCGCAGCCCGCGTGCCCCGCGCCGATGACGATGATTTCGTACATAAAAGCGTTCCCTTCTTTGTGTCCAATCCAAAATTGCGCATCAAAACGCCTATTCTGTTTTCGTCATCATTCGCCCTGTTTCCTGCCGGAGGGCATTGTTACATCTGTTTCGGGAAGAATCTTCCACGGGTGGACGTTTGTACTATTGAGTGGTCGCGACAAGCCACCCCATCCAAAATCAAAGGAGGAACCCCCATGAAAAAAACCATTCTCAGCCTTGCCGCCGCGCTGCTGGTGGCAACAAACGCACAGGCCGCGCAGCCCGCGTACCTGATGACCCGGGAGCAAATGCTGGATATCTACCGGCAGAGCTTTGACCGCATGAACACCACCATGGAAATCACCCTGACCACGCTGGACGAGCTGCCCGCGTGGGAGGAGGAATACACCCGCCGCACGGGGCTTGCGCGCAAGGAGGATCTGATGCTGTCCTCCCTGCCCATGGAGGGCGACATGCCCTTTGAGGATGCGCTGCAGCTGGCCAGAACCATCCTGCAGGAAAAGTTTGGCGTAACCGGCGAAGCGCTGGATGCCATGGGCATGTATCCCCGGCTGATGGATTATGTGTACACGGATCAGGAAAGCGAGTGGGAGTTTTACTTTACCCCCCTGCGGGATACCGACGTGCTGCTGGATCATGATCTGCCCGACGGGGGCGAGTTCAGCGTTACCCTCGGTGCGCAGACGGGCACGGTGATTGATGCCCTCTGGTACTCCGACAGGCTGCCGGATCAGGATCTGGTCTCCCTGGCCCGGGCCGCCGCGCTGGCGGATTCCGGCCTGGACGAGCAGGCCTTTGACGCTTTCTTTGCGCCCGGGTATGTGCATCACTTCAACTATGGCGATGGCACCTGCCTTACGCTCCTCTACGCCCGAACGGCCGATGAGCCCGATGGCGACAACACGGTGTACCAGGTGGTTCAGGACGTTCAGACCGGCCGGATCCTCCGTATGGAGCGCACCAACGGCGTGGGATGAGGGCATGCCTTGCCCCTGGTTCTTTTTCGTGCTATGATTGGGCAAAGCGAAACAGGCGGAGGTGCGTATGAAAATTCTGGTTATCAATTGCAGCCCGGTTCAAAATGGGGCAACCGCGGAAATCGTGAAATGGGTAGGTCAATATGTAAGGGATGGAAATGAAGTCAGAACCCTATGCATTGATGATTATGACGTTCGGTTTTGCAAAGGATGCAGAAAATGCCACGAGACGGCCGCCTGCTTTCAAAAGGATGATGTGGATCGGATCATGGAGCAATTGAAATGGGCGGATCAAATCGTTTCCGTTTCTCCATCGTATTGGGCTGATATTCCCGGACAATTCAAAGCCTTTATTGATCGATGCACCCCGTGGTGCAATACCCACGACCCTCACGCAACAATCCCAACCGGCAAAAAAGGATATGCCATTGCGTTGCGTACGGGCCCGGGTATGGCGGAGTGTGAAAAGGTCATTGGCAGCATCGAGCACTTTTATGGCCATTTGGAAATAAAGGCAAGCGGCCATCTGGGCCTGTGCTCGGTTGCGTCCAGAGAGGATGTGGCCGAAAGAACGGATGAAATCAAGGCATTCTGCGATACCATCACAAATTCGTAAATCCCGGGGCAAGCGCAAACAGGGATCCGGCCTGCAATCATTCCACAGGCTGGATCCCTGTTTGTGTCCGTCTCCTTTGCCCGGTTGGCTATCTTGCCTTCAGCGTAATCAGATGCACCTGCGGCGGGGCGAACAGGCGCACCGGAAACACCGATGTGCCCACGCCGTTGGATACCAGGATGGCCGCGCGGTTTTCCTCGCGCCAGCCGCTGATGTAGCGCGCGCTCAGCTCCCGGGATACGTTGCGAAACGGCGTATAGCCAAACAGATTGATCTGTCCGCCGTGGGTGTGTCCAAACAGCGCCAGATCAAACCAGTGGCCGTTGCCATTGGCATCCTGCGCCTTTTGCGCCTGGGCAAGCAGATCGGGCGTGTGACCGGCGAAAATCACAAAGTCCTCCTCCCGCACCTGCGCGGCCACGCCCTTCACATCCGGCGTGCCGTTGTAGTAGTCGTCCACACCGGCAATGTAGAGATAGCTCTGTCCCACCTTCACACGGCTTACGCTGTTTACCAGCGGGGTTACGCCCGCGTCCTTCATGGCGTCCATCAAAAGCTGCAGGTTGCTTTCCGGCACGGTGCGGTCGTGGTTGCCCACAACGCCAAAAACGCCCAGACGCGCGTGCAGGCTGGGAGCATTTTGAAAAAATGCAATCGCGGATTCGCTGTCGGTGGCGTAATCGCCGCCCAGAATAATCAGATCCGCGCTCAGGTTGTTCAGCCGCGTGATCACGCTGTCTACCTGACGCTGCCCAAACCACGCGCACTGATGAAAATCGGCCGCATAGGCGATTTTGATGTTTTTGAGGTTGGCGGGCAGATTGTTCACGTACAGCACATGGGTTTTGGTGCTCAGCATGCGCGGCTCCACAAAGGGGTAGGACAACAGCACCAGCGCAAGCACCACCAGCAGCACCACATAGAGGTTGACATGCCTGCGCTGCGGGCGGCGGTATTTGTACTCATACCGGGGCAAAAAAACGCCTCCTTTCGGGCACAGAGGGTTTGACACTTTGGCCCAATCATTGTACACTTAGCCAAAGCGCTTGACAAGGGGGAAGCCTGAGCATGCAGGATCAGCAGCCTTTTCGCACCATCGGCCCCACAACCTATCTCAGCCCCATACCCTGCGTGCTGGTGGGCTGCGCCGATGCATCCAACGGCATCCGGCCCAACCTGATCACCGTGGCCTGGACGGGCGTGGTGTGCACCCGTCCGCCCATGCTTTCCATCAGCCTGCGCAAGGAGCGCTACAGTCACGATATCATACGCCAAACGGGCGAGTTTACCGTGAACCTGGTCAGCCGCCAGCTCTGCCGGGCCATGGATTTTTGCGGCGTAAAAAGCGGCCGGGAGGTGGACAAGTTTGCCGCCCTCGGGCTAACCGCCGTGGAGGCGCCGGGGCTTTCGTGCACCCCCGGCCTTGGCGAGGCGCCCGCGTTTGCCAGCTGCAAGCTCAGGCAGGTAGTGGAGCTTGGCAGCCACGATCTGTTTTTGGGCGAGGTGGTGCAGGTAAGCGTGGCCAACCGCTATTTCCGGCCGGACGGCTCCATCGACGAGGGCGCCATGCAGCTGGTCAGCTACATCCACGGGCAGTATCACCAGACGGGCCCGGCGCTGGGCTTTTTCGGCTACTCGGTGGCATCGCCCAAAGTGCTTGAGCGGCGCGGCTTTGGAAAGGGGAAACGCAGATGAAATACCGGATTCTTTTGTGCGATATCGATGATACGCTTTTTGATTTTCACAGGGGCGAGGCCATCGCGCTGGAAAACACCTTCCGCGCCTTTGACATTCCGGTTACCCCGCAAACCTGGCAGGCCTACCACACCGCCAACCGGGAGCAGTGGAGCAGGCTGGAGCGCGGCGAAACCACTCCGCAGCGGCTGCGGGTGGACCGCTTTGCGCAGTTTCTGCTGGCCATGGGGCTGGAGCGCGACGCCAACGCCATGAGCGATGTGGCCATCGAAAACCTGGGCAGGCAGCGCTGGCCGCTGCCCTACTGCGAGGAGCTGTGCCGCCGGGTGAGCGCGCGCATGCCCATCTGGCTGGTAACCAACGGCATTGCCCGCGTGCAGCACAGCCGGATGGATCACTGCTTTCTTTCGCCCTATCTGTCCGGCATGGTCATCAGCGAGGAGCTGGGCGTATCCAAGCCCCATCCCCAGATGGTGTGGGAGGCGCTTGCCAGGGCCGGGGTGGAGGACCGCAGAAGCGCGGTTATGCTGGGAGACAGCCTGACCAGCGATATCGCTGCGGCCAACAATGCCGGGGTGGATTCCATCCTGTTTACCAACGAAAAGGACATTCCCCAGGGCCACAGCGCCACCTACGCCGTCAAAACCCTGAAGGAAGCGTGCGAAATCATCCTTTCGGCCTGATTTTGGGCAGGAATTTCCCTCTGCCTGTCGAATATATTGTTCTTCCATCCCTTTGTGATCCGGGGATGACCAAAACCTCTGCGCCACCGCATGTTTTGCATGATAGCCGCCCTGTGTGAGGCGTTGCTTGCAGACAAGCGGTGGCTTTTTGTATTCTTTGCCGTCCTCTGCGCTTACTCCGGGCACGAAGGCAAAGCGCTGCATCCTACGAAAAGCGGAGGTGAAAAACCCTATGGAACCCCAGGTATGGCAGCAGGAACGGGAGCATCTGGCCCAAACCCTGCAAACCGTGGCGCAGGAGCGCGTCAAGGTGGAGCACGCCCTTGGCATGGTGGATGGCAACGACCGTCTGGTTATGGTTAACGACGACCAGTCCAGCGACGCCATCGTACAGCTGCAAATCACCCGCAGTAATCTGCAAACGCTGCATCAGCTGCGCCTGAGCAGCCGTTCCCCCTATTTTGCCCGGCTGGATTTTACGCCCGATCCCGGCACGCCGCCCCTTGGCGGCATGCGCGCGGGCGTGAACACGCCGGTGTATATCGGCCGCTGGGGCGTGCTGAAAACGCCCGAGTACCAGGTGGCCGTGCACGACTGGCGCAGCCCCGTGGCCAATCTGTACTATTCCGGGCAGGTGGGCCACGTAAGCTACGAGGCCCCCGACGGCGCGGTTCATGGGCAGATGACGCTCAAGCGCATGTTTACCATTGAGGATCAGCAGCTTGTCAGCATGCAGGATACCGGCGTGGTGGGGCAGGAAAAATTTCTGACCGACGCGCTTTCCCAGGTAACCACCGCCCGCCTGCGCGAGGTGGTTACCACCATTCAGGCCGAGCAGAACACCGTCATCCGCTACGATCCCATGAAGCCGCTTTGCGTGCAGGGCGTGGCGGGCAGCGGCAAAACCACCATCGCCCTGCACCGCATTGCGTGGATGCTTTACCGCCTTCAGAAAACCGTACGCCCGGAGCAGATGATGATCCTTGCGCCCAACCCGCTGTTTCTTTCCTACATCAGCCGGGTGCTGCCCGATCTGGGCGTGGACAAGGTGCGCCAGCTCACCTTTGACCAGCTCTGCCGCCAGCTGCTGGGCAAAAGAATGCCAAAGCTTACCGCCTCCGCCCGCCTCAGCGAGCGCCTGCGCATGACCAAGCCCGAGCGCGACGCACTGGATGATGTGCTGCGCCGCAAGGGCGCGCTGCAGCGCTGGGACGATCTGCAGCGCTTTCTGGCGCAGTGGGAGGAAAGCTGCATTCCCAAAATCAACATCCGGCTGGGCTCCACGGTGCTGATTCCCGCGGAGGATCTGCGCCGCTATTTTCAGCGCGAGTTCCGGCATTTTCCGCTGCAGGTGCGCGTAGCCAAAACCCGCGCCGTGGTGGCCGACCGGCTGAAAAAGGCCATGGCGCAGGTGGAGGACAGGCTGCGCCAGCTGGCGCAGGACAAGCTGGATCAGCTGCTGCGCGCCATGCCGGACAGCCCGCAGCGCCGCGAGCGCGCCAAAAAGCTGCTGGATGCGCGCGACAGCCGTCTGGCCGAGCTCAAGGACAAACAGCAGCAGCTGCTTCGCGAGTACGACGGCCTGTGGGGCTCGATGGATCTGCTGGAGGTATATGCCGCCTTCTGGCAGCAGATGGCCCAGCGCGACCCGGGCTGTCAACCCGTGGCGGATGCAACGCTGCCCATGCTTGCCAAAAAGCGCGCCGCGCCGGAGGATTTGCCCGCCCTGCTCATTCTGGCGCGCGGGCTGTACGATATCAAACGCCCCGATATCCGCCATGTGGTGATTGACGAGGCGCAGGACGTATCGCCCCTGCAGGTCAAAACCCTGCGCGCGCTCTTTGGCACCGATTCTTTTACGCTGGTGGGCGATCTGTGCCAGGGCATTTACGGTGACGAGGGGCTGCGCAGCTGGGAGGCGCTGTCCGAGGGTATTTTTGATACCACGCCCTGCGTGGCGCGGCTGAGCACCGCCTACCGGTCCACCGTGGAAATCATGGAAACCGCCTTTGCCGTGATGGCGCGCCACCCCGTGGAGGGCGCCGGCGAGGCCCGGCCCGTGCTTCGTCACGGCCCCGCGCCCATCCATCTGCCCATTGCGCAGGAGAAGGAGCGCCCCGGCGCCATCGCGCGCCAGGTGCAGGCCTGGCAAGAGGAGGGCTTTGGCAACATCGCGCTGATTGTGAAAAGCGAAAAGGCCGCCCGCGCCCTGCACAGCGCGCTGCTTCCCCTGATTGACGGCGTGCGTCTGGTGCTGCGCGGCGACGAAAGCTTTGAGGGCGGCGTGCAGGTGATGGACGCAAGCATGGTCAAGGGGCTGGAGTTTGACTGCGTGCTCATTGCCGACGCGCAGGCCGATACCTACCCGGACGAGCGCTTCTACGCCAAGCTGTTCTATGTGCTGTGCACCCGTCCCCTGCACCGGCTGGCATTTGTCTATCGCGGCGAATGTACGCACCATCTGGGCTCTTGCCAGAACGGCCAGGCGGTGGTATCATAGAGCAAAGCCACAAGGAGGATGCAAAAAATGAAAGAACTGGTACAGGCCATCCGCGAGCAGGGCATTGGCATTGGCGAGGATATTGTCAAGGTGGATATGTTTCTCAACCACCGTCTGGATACCGGGCTGCTGGTAAAGATGGGCGAAGCGTTTGCCGATGCCTTCCGGCAGGACCGGCCCGATATCATCCTTACCGTGGAGGCCAGCGGCATCGCCTCCGCCGTAACCACGGCCATGGCGCTGGGCAATCTGCCCGTGGTGTTTGCCAAAAAGAGCAAAACCCGCAACATCACCGGCGATGTGTACCAGTCCTGCGTGTTCAGCTATACCCACGGCGTGGAAAACCACATCCGCGTATCCAGGGCCTACCTGCCCGAGGACAGCCGTGTGCTGATTATTGACGATTTTCTGGCCAACGGCGCCGCCGCCACCGGCCTGTACGAAATTGTGCAGCAGGCCCGGAGCACCGTGGTGGGTGTGGGCGTGTGCGTTGAAAAGAAGTTCCAGCCCGGCCGCGCCAAGCTGGAGGGCATGGGCGTAAAGGTGGTGTCCCTGGCCACGGTCACCGGCATCGACCACGGCAGGCTGCTTGTGGAAGACTGACCAACAACCGTTTTTCCCGTTACACACGTGAGGCCTCCCGGAAAATCCGGGAGGCCTTTTTGGGGTTGCTGCTTTCTGCCGCTGAAGGCTCCGTTGCCCCTGCCGCCGCAGCCGTTGCTGCCCTTTCCGGAGGACTGGAAGTGGTACCCGCAATGGAAGCTGAATCTTCCGCCTGCAGGCCCCGGTCAACCTGAAAGCCCCGCTCCGTGCAAAGGCGCGAAGCGGGGCGGGTGTTTTTTTACCGATCAGGGCTGCTTGCCGATGTAGGCCAGAATACCGCCGTCCACATAGAGGATGTGGCCGTTGACAAAGTTGGAGGCTTCGGAGGCCAGGAACACGGCCGGGCCTACCAGATCCTCGGTGTTGCCCCAGCGGCCGGCGGGGGTTTTGGCAATGATGAACTGATCGAAGGGATGACGGCTGCCATCGGCCTGACGCTCGCGCAGGGGCGCGGTCTGGGGCGTGGCGATATAGCCGGGGCCAATGCCGTTGCACTGGATGTTTTTATCGCCGTACTCGGAGCAGATGTTGCGGGTGAGCATTTTCAGGCCGCCCTTGGCCGCGGCGTAGGCGGAAACAGTTTCGCGGCCCAGCTCGCTCATCATGGAGCAGATGTTGATGATCTTTCCGTGGCCCTTTTCAATCATGGCGGGGATCACGGCCTTGGCGCAGATGAAGGGAGCGTTAAGGTCCACATCAATCACCTTGCGGAAATCCGCGGCGCTCATTTCGATCATGGGAATGCGCTTGATGATGCCGGCGTTGTTGACCAGAATATCAATCACGCCAACCTCCTGCTGCACGCGGGCCACCAGCGCCTGCACGGCGTCCTCGCTGGTTACATCGCAAACATAGCCGTGGGCCTGAATGCCCTCGGCCTGGTAGGCGGCCAGGCCCTTGTCTACCAGCTCCTGGTTGATATCGTTAAACACGATGGTCGCGCCCGCCCGGGCCATGCCGGAGGCGATGGCAAAGCCGATGCCGTAGGAGCCGCCGGTAATCCAGGCAATTTTGCCCTGCAGAGAGAACATGTTTTCCATGTGGTTTCATCCTTTCAGGTGATGTTGGCAGCTGCCCGTCAGCGCAGCTCGGTGGTCTGGATGGTATCCATGTCGTCAAAGGCCTGGTTCTCGCCGCCCATGGCCCAGATGAAGGTGTAGTTGCTGGTGCCCGCGCCCGCGTGGATGGACCAGCTGGGGCTGATCACGGCCTGCTCGTTCTGCATAACGATGTGGCGGGTTTCCTGGCCCTCGCCCATCATGTGGAAAACCACGTTGTTCTCGGGCACTTCAAAGTAGAAGTACACCTCCATGCGGCGCTCATGGGTATGGGCGGGCATGGTGTTCCACACGCTGCCGGGCTCCAGCACCGTCATGCCCATGGAGAGCTGGCAGGTCTTGAGCACATCGGGGTGGATGAACTGGTTGATGACGCGCTTGTTGCTGGTTTCCAG
>JAEDGL010000006.1 GCA_016297535.1 Clostridia bacterium
GGTTCGCAGCGTGGATGAAACCGCTCCCGAAAGCGTGCACCTGTGCGACTTCCCCGTGGCCGATGACAGCCTGATTGATGTAAACCTGAACACCCAGATGAGCAATCTTCTGGAGGTTGTCAGCCTGGGCCGCGCCTGCCGCGCCGCCGCCAACATCAAGGTGCGTCAACCCGTGGCAGCGCTCTATGTAAAGGGCACCAGCTTTGACGAGTCCTTCAGCGACCTTGCCAAGGATGAGCTAAACGCCAAGTCCGTAGTGTTCACCGAGGATGCCCGCGCCTTTACCACCTACAACCTCAAGCCCCAGATGCGCACCCTGGGCCCCCGCTACGGCAAGCTGCTGGGCAAAATCGGCGCTGCTCTCAAAACCATGGATGGCAACGACGTGGTGGATACCTTTGACCGCGGTGAAAACCTAGTGTTTATGGTGGAGGATACCCAGGTATCCCTTTCCCGCGAGGATGTGCTGACCGAAGCCACCCAGAAGCCCGGCTTTGCCGCCCAGATGGACGGCGGCGTAACCGTTGTGCTGGACTGCAACCTGACCGAGGAACTGATCACCGAGGGCTATCAGCGCGAGATGATCTCCAAGCTGCAAAACATGCGCAAGGACTCCGGCTTTGAAGTAAGCGACCGCATCGTCATCACTTACGCCTGCAAGGATAAGCTCGCCGAGGCTATCGAGACCGGGCGCGACTTTATCATGACCAGCGTGCTCGCCATCGCCATGGAGCGCGTACCTGCGCTGCAGGATGACGAAGCCAAAGAGTGGGATCTCAACGGCAAAAAGATCGCCATCAGCATCAAAAAGGCGTAACGGCCTGTGCTTACCGGGGCAGCTTCTGCCTGCCCCGGTGATTTTCTCTCCTGTAGGAGGCAATTACAAAGTAAGGAGAAAACTATGTATCTTTGCGATCAATGGCGTGATTATGAAGTGCTGGATACCGGCGACGGCGAAAAGCTGGAGCGCTGGGGCAAAATCATCCTGCGCCGCCCCGATCCGCAGGTCATCTGGCCCAAGGCCGATCCCGAGCTGTGGAAAAAGGCGCAGGCCACCTACGAACGCAGCGAAAGCGGCGGCGGCCACTGGGAATTTCGAGAAAAGCTGCCCGAGCGCTGGACGATCAGTCTGGGCAATCTCAAGTTTTATGTGAAGCCTACCGGCTTCAAGCATACGGGGCTTTTCCCGGAGCAGGCGGCCAACTGGGCCTTTATGCAGGATCGCATCCGCAGCGCAGGCGCGTGGAGCGAGCCGCCCCGCATTCTTAACCTGTTCGCCTACACCGGCGGCGCCACCATGGCCTGTGCGGCTGCCGGCGCGCACGTTACGCATGTGGATGCCGCCAAGGGCATGGTGCTCTGGGCCAGAGAAAACCGCGAGCTCACCGGCATTCCGGAGGAAAGCACCCGTTTTATCATCGAGGATGCCAAGGCCTTTGTGCGGCGTGAAATCCGCCGCGGCAACAAATACGACGGTATTCTGATGGATCCTCCCAGCTACGGCCGCGGCCCCAACGGCGAGGTGTGGAAGCTGGAAAACGAGCTGTACCCGCTGGTGGAGCTGTGCTCCGAGGTGCTCAGCGATACGCCGCTGTTTTTCCTGATCAACGGCTATACCACGGGCTTTAGTGCAAGCGTGCTGCGCAACATCGCCCAGCGCTGCCTGTGCCCCAGATTTGGCGGTAAGGCAGAGGCGGACGAGCTGTGCCTGAAGGTAACCAGCGGCGGCGTACTGCCCTGCGGTACCACGGCCAGGTGGCTGCCCGATGCCTGAAATCATTTATGAGGATAACCACCTGCTGGTGGCCGTCAAGCCGCCCAACCAGCTTACGCAGGGCGACGCCACCGGCGATGAAGCCCTGCTGGACGAGCTGAAGGGCTATCTGAAGGTAAAGTATCAAAAGCCCGGCGAGGTCTATCTGGGCCTTGTACACCGGCTGGACCGGCCCGTGGGCGGTCTGGTGGCCTTTGCCCGCACCAGCAAGGCGGCCTCCCGTCTCAGCGAGCAGCTGCGCACCCACGCCATGCACCGCGACTATCTGGCCGTTGCCGAAAACGGCGATACGCTTGCCGATGAAGGCACGCTTCACCACTGGTTAAGCAAGGATGAAGCCGGAGGCAGCGTGCGTGTAGTCAAGCCCGGCACCCCGGGCGCTCAGGAGGCAAGGCTGCGTTATGCCGTGCTTGACCGCAAGGGGAACACGGCGCTGGTGCATGTAATGCTGGAAACCGGCCGCAAGCACCAGATCCGCGTCCAGTTTGCCCAAAGCGGTCATCCGCTGCGGTATGACATGCGCTACGGGCAGGGCGAGCGGGGGCAGAGCATTGCCCTCTGGGGCGCGCTGCTTACCCTTTCGCACCCAACGCGCAAGCAGCCCATGACCTTTGTCAGCGTTCCCCGCGGCGAGGCCTACAGGCCCTATGCCCAAACCATCATCCGCTTTTTAAGCGGGAAGGGAGACCAACCGTGAGCACCCCTCCATTTTCCTTTGAGGTTCTCAAAACCTGCCGTCAGAGCGGAGCGCGCCTGGGCATTCTGCATACGCCTCACGGCGACATTCACACGCCCGCGTACATGCCCGTAGGCACGCTGGCCACCGTAAAGGCCATGACCCCCCGTGAAATGCTGGAGATCGGTACGGAAATTATGCTTTCCAACACCTATCACCTGCATCTGCGCCCCGGCGAGGAGCTGGTGCGCGAGGGCGGCGGACTGCACAAGTTCATGTCCTGGCCCAAACCCATTCTGACCGACAGCGGCGGATTTCAGGTGTTTTCGCTTGCCGGAATCCGCAAAATTGAGGAGGAAGGCGTTACCTTCCAGAGTCATCTGGACGGCAGCCGCCGCTTCATCTCTCCTGAGGTGAGCATGGATATCCAGCACGCCCTGGGCGCGGATATCATGATGGCCTTTGACGTATGCAGCGCATACCCCTGCGACCATGCCACCGCCGAGGACGCCATGCACCGCACCCACCGCTGGGCCAGACGCTGCCAGCAGCATCACACGGATGATACGCAGGTGCTGTTTGGCATTGTGCAGGGCGCGTTTTTCAGGGATTTGCGCATCGAAAGCGCCAAAACGCTTACCGATATGGATTTCTTTGGCTACGGCATTGGCGGATTGTCCGTAGGCGAGCCAAAGCCCATGATGTACGAAATGCTGGAGGCCATCATGCCCCACATGTCCGCCGTGAAGCCACGTTACCTGATGGGCGTGGGCTCCCCGGATTGTCTGGTGGAGGGCGCGCTGCGCGGCGTGGATATGTTTGACTGCGTGCTGGCCACCCGCATTGCACGCAACGGCACCTGCTTTACCTCCAAGGGCCGGCTGGTCATCAAAAACGCGCAGTATGCGCACGACTGGCAGCCCATTGATGAGGAGTGCGACTGCTACGCCTGCCGCAACTTCAGCCGCGCCTACATCCGTCACCTGTTCAAGGCGGGCGAGATTACCGGCGCGCGGCTGGCCAGCATTCACAACCTGCGCTTTCTCCTGCGACTGATGGAAAAAGTCCGTCAGGCCATCGCGGAGGACCGTCTGCTGGATTTCCGCAACGAGTTCTTTTCGCACTACGATATGACCCGAAACTTCTGATGGGGAGATTTCTGCTATGCTGGATTGCATCGAAGTGGCCGCAGGCGTTGTCAAAAATGCCGGGGGACGCATTCTCATCTGCTGCCGGAAGGGCCCGATGGACGGGCTTTGGGAATTTCCCGGCGGCAAGCGGGAAAAGGGCGAAACCTTTCAGCAAACGCTGGAGCGCGAGCTGATGGAGGAGCTGGAGCTGTCCGTAGAAGCGGATGAAACGCTGGGCTCGGTGCTGAGCAACGATGGCCGCTCCATCTGGCTGGTGTTTGTCAGCGCCCGCCCCAGGGGCAGCGACGCTTTCGTTTTGCACGATCACAGCCAGGCCGCATGGGTTTTGCCACAGGACCTGCCGCAATACAGGTTCTGCCCCGCAGACCAGCGTTTTCTGGATAGCTACCTGCCCACGCTTCTCCAATAAGCTCCCCCCATTCCGAAAACAAAAGTCAAATAGGAAAGCATCCGTATGATCGCAATCATACGGATGCTTTTTTGCGTAGCTAAAATTTCAGGTTTTGGAACAGCCAACATTTTGCAAAAGCATTTCGGAGCAGACACGCCTGCCGGAAACAGACACATTAGCCATTCGCAATAAGCTTGTTCTTTGGCAAACCCCTTCCCATGCTATGCTTTTTCAATGCTTCCAGCACAGTCTGGTAAACAGAAACCGGCTTGCACCATCAATCGTCCACAATTTGCACATTTTCGGGAATGCTTTCAATCAGCATGGCGGCGGTATTGGACAGCCTGATATTCCTTTGCAAGGGAAACGACACTTTGCCGATGATGCTGCTGCTTTCACAGTGAACATCGAGCTTTGTATCCAGCAATCCCAGATTGTCTGGCAGGTTGTTGGCAAAAATCAGACTGCCTGCGCTTACGCCAATCACCAATCCGCCCTCCCGCAGATAGGCAAGAAGCGATTCCCGAAATCCGCTATCGTTGATCCTGCCAAGCAGATAAGACGTCCTGCCTCCGCACAAGTACACCACATCAAAGGCTTTCAGCTCATCAACCGGCATATTTCTGTGCAGATCAAATACCTGGATGTTCTCTTTCGGAATGCCGCATTTCAACAGATCATTCATACATTTGGGCAGCACAGCAATTGCATCTGCGTCAGTGGCAGCCGTAGGAATAAACAGTGCCCTGGTATCCAAAGTGCTTTTACCCAGCATTTGGAGAAAAGCTTCTTTGATTTTTTTCGTTTCCAGGCCGCATGATGTTAATAAAACCTTCATGGAATCACTCCTTCGTATAGCCAATCCGTAGAAATCGGGGTTTACAGAGCAATCCAGTACCGCTGCACCACTTCTCCATCAACGGTGATTTCGTTTTCCAGCACGCCGCCGTTGTTCTGTATGCTTTTGGCAGAACCGATGTTTTCCTTGTTGCAGGCCATCATCACCCTGTCGATGCCCAGCTTTCTGCATTCTTCAAGGGCCAGACCAATCATCTGGGTGGCAACGCCCTTGCGTCTCTCGGAGGGCCGTACGCCGTCGCCGATGTGTCCGCCATTCAGCAGCAGCGCATCATTAAGCCAGTGGCGGATGTTTACCGCGCCAACCATCCGGTCGCGTTCCTCATCCAGGCAGAAAAAGGTCGAATCCGGCACCAGTCCGTTTCTGGCCTCCTTGAGTTCAACACTTTCGCAATAGCGGTCAAAATCATGATAATCTGCCTTGCGAATGGCGTAGGGAATAATGGTTTCGCCGGTGGCGTACCATTCATCCAGCATTTCGGTAATCTGTTTTTGATATTTGGGAGAGGCTTTGACCAATGTAAGCTTCATGTTTTTTTCCTTCCGTCCTGATCTTTTGTTGAAAACGGGCCTGTGACAGGTATAATAGGACTATCCAAAGCAGACAGGAAGGATCCGATGTCACGCGGCATTCTGATCTTCGGTTCTGCCGGTTCGGGCAAAACCACCCTTGGACGGCTGACGGCCGAAGAGCTGGGCTATCCCTATTACGATATTGATGACTATATCTGGCGCGCTGATACGCCCGTACCCTTTACGCTGATGTACAGCCGTGAGGAAAAGATCCGCCGTTTGATGGAGGCCCTCACGCAGCACGAGCACTTTGTAACGGCGGGTTCCATGGACAGCTTCAACGCACCCTTCGTGCCAATGTTTGACCTTGCGGTGCTGCTGACCTGCGACTGGGAAGTTCGCCATAGGCGGCTGGACCAGCGGGAGTACGCCGCATTCGGCAACCGCATCCGCAAGGGAGGCGACATGTACGAGGGTCATCTGCGTTTTCTCGATATCGCCCGCCGCTATGACACGGACGGCTCCCCCAGCCTGGCCTTTCATTCCCGTTGGGCGGATACGCTGCCCTGCAAAGTGCTCAGGCTGAACGGCGCGGATTCGCCAAGTCAAAACACCGCCGCTATTGTGCGGGCCTATCGGGCTGTCACATCCGGCTGAATGCGTTTACCGCAGGGCGCATTTACAGCCGTACCTGCGCGGTGCCGTCCTCAGTGTACACAATGCGGTCGCCGGAGGCGTTCAGGCTGTCCAGATAGGCCAGATACTCCTGCTTGCCGGCAAACAGGGGCTTGTATTCCGCCACAATCTTTTTGGCGCGCTCCGCGCCATCGCCCAGCAGCAGCGCCGCCATAACCAGCTGCCACTTGGCGCAGGTAACGCAGGCCAGCTCGGGGTTCTGGATATAGTAATCGTTGCCGTGAGTGGTGCCTACCGCGCCGGGCATGTAGGGATGCACCACCGGCATGATGCACGAAAGATCGCCCATATCGGTGCTGCCGGAGCCGATGGAATCATCCATGTACAGGGGCAGCTCCGGCATGGCGATGGCGGCGGCCTCCTTTACCACCTGCTTCATCTGCTGATCGTTGCGCAGGGGTGCATAGCCAGGGATATCAATGATTTCGATGTTGTTGTCCAAGGAGAGCGCCGCGCCGGTGAGCGCCTGATTAACGCGCCGGTTGGCCGCTGCGATGCCCTCAAAGCCGGAGCCGCGCACAAAGCTTTCCAGCTGCACGTTTTCGGGAATGGCGTTGACCACATCGCCGCCATGGGTGATGATGGGATGCACGCGGATGATATCCTGCTCGCGGAAGGTTTCGCGGATGGCGTTAACCGCGTTTAGGCCGCAGCTGGCGGCATACAGCGCGTTGCGTCCATCCCACGGCGCTCCGCCCGCGTGGGCAGACACGCCCTTGTACGCAATACGCTTGGCGATGCAGCCCACCGAGCCGGCCTGCACCGCAGGAACCGCCGAGGACGTATGCACCATAAACGCCAGATCCACACCGTCAAACAATCCACGGCTCAAAAATTCCGGCTTGCCCACAAAGTAGCGGATTTTTCCTTCCTCGCGAAGCTGGCTGCGGTATTCCAGCTCCAGAAGCTCCTCCGCAGGCACCGCGCACAGGCGAATGCTGCCGCTTAGCTGGTCCAGCACGCCCGGTTCCCGAAGCGCCGCCGCAATGCCCACCAGCGCCGCGCACTGGGCATTGTGTCCGCAGGCATGCACAGCGCCTGTTTCGGGGTTCGCCTCCGGGTGGCTGGGACACATGACGGAGTCCAGTTCGCCCAGAATGAGCAGTTCGGGGCCGGGACGTCCTGTTTCAATACGGGCCACAAAGCCGGTCAGGTTATCGGGGCACTGCAGCTCGTAACCCAGGCTGGTAAAAACCTCCTTCATATAGCCGGAGGTTTTTTCCTCCCGGTAGCCGGTTTCGGGATGCTGCCAGATAAACCGTTCTGTTTTCAAAATCAAATCACGGTGCTTGTCCACCGCGTTTATCATATTTTGCATACCGTTTCTCCTTTCGGAATCCTCTTTTTTTGTTTCCGCCTTCTTGTTTTTGCGCTCAAAGGTCTTGCCTGCAATGTATCACTCCGCATAGGCAAAGTCAATAGCATTGCCATCCGCCCTTGAGCGTGGTTGTGGCGTTACAATAGATGTGAGACCGGAGAAAAAGGCGAAAGAGTCTGTTAGAATAAAGTCGCCAAACCAAACGCTAACGGAGGACTCAAACGCCATGAAGAGTATAACACAGAACAAGCGGTATTTGCCACATGAAATGAGCACAAAAATCAACTCGGTAAAGCTGTATCGTCAAACAGGAGATATCGGATTTGTGGTAAGACGGTATCACATATCAAAGGCATCGCTCATGAGATGGAACAGGCAGTACGACGGTACACGCGAATCTCTGCTGTCCCATCTGATCCTGGTCGTATCATGGAAGACGATATTTACAGACTTTGATTTCCTCCATTGTTCTTCTCAATATATGTGAAAAAGCCCAGCTTTCGCTGTTTTTTTCGACAGCCTGGCCCTCCGTGTTTGTACACGGAGGGTTTTTGTATAAACAAAACGCTTTCATCCTTGCCTTCTGGCATTTGCCAGGCCAAAGCGGCATAGGCTTTTTTGCTTGGCGGGGGAGGCGATGAGGTGAAAAAAAACGATTCGGCGGTTTTGGCCTGCGTGGGCGCTGTGATTGGAGCGGGCTTTGCATCCGGGCGGGAGACAATCGTGTTTTTTACGCAATATGGCGCACATGCGTGGTGGTTGATTTTTCTTTCCACGTTCACCATGGCGGCTCTGTGCGCGTTGTGCATACGGTCGGCCCAAAAAGAGAACTGCGGTGCAAACTGGTGCCTCCTTGTGCGGGGAAAATGGCTTGCGCGAGCCTGTTCTCTTTTGCTGCTGGTGATTACGGCGGGCGCAATGGTATCCGCCTCGGGGCATATGATTGCGCTGCTGTGGTATCACCCGGGGGCATATGCTATCGGTGCATTGGGCACACTATGGCTGGCCTGGGGGCTGGGCTATGGCAGCCTGCGGCCGCTGAGCGCCATCAGCGCAGTGCTCTCATTGGCCCTGCTTTGCGCACTGATGGCAGCGCTCATCAGGCATCCCGGGGAAGCGGTTTTGCTTGCACAGCCCCCCGATGCCCGGTCGCTGGCCAGCGCGGCGATCCGGGCGGTTGGCTACGCCGGCATGAACATGATGCTTGCAATGGGCGTGGTTTGCCGCAGCGCAGCGCATGTGCGCAACAGCAGCGTGACCGCAGGACTGTTTGGCTGGATGATCGGGATGCTGCTGCTGCTCAGCCATTGCGTGTACAGCCGGTATCAGGCAAGCCATGCCTCCGATTTTCCGATCATCGTTCTGCTATCGGATGATGGAGCCAGGGGATATCTGTTTGGGGCGCTTTTGCTCTACCTTTCCATCCTTACCACGCTAACCTCCGTTATTTACGCGCTGCGCAGCGCTGTGGCGCTTTATGTTCCGCGCCGCAACGTGCAGACGCTGCTGGTGCTGGGCCTTCCGCTTGCTGTTTCCGGCTTTGGCTTTGCAAAAATTGTGGATCGCTTTTATGCGCCTGCGGGGCTGCTTTGCATGGCAATCGTGTTTCTTCCGCTTGCTGTAACGCAATGGAAAATGGAAAGGCGCAGAACTTTGTCTTGACAATTGTGTGCGGATACAGTACCATATATTCAGCTGTACAAACGATTGCGCATCCGAAAGGAGTCATCATTCATATGAGCTTTGTCATTCATCCGTGGAAAGTGGTCGAAACCTCTCTTGACAAGGAAAAAATGCGTCTGTCCGAAAGCCTTACCTCTACTGGCAACGGTTATATGGGCATGCGCGGCAATTTTGAGGAGGATTACTCCGGCGATACCCATCTGGGCACCTATATCGGCGGCGTGTGGTTCCCGGATAAAACCCGCGTCGGCTGGTGGAAAAACGGCTATCCTCAGTATTTCGGCAAGGCCATCAACTGCGTGCGCATGAACGGTATCCATGTGCAGGTGGATGGCGAGGAGCTGGACCTTAACAAGGCCGACGTGGTGGAATTTTACCGCGAGCTGGATATGCAAAGCGGTATTTTCCTGCGCACCTTTACGGTACGCACGCAAAAGGGGCTGTTGAAGGTACGGGCCGAACGCTTTGTGTCGCTGGATCAGAAGGAGCTGCTGGCCATCCGCTACAGCGTAACGGCGGATTATGCCGCCCATATCGAAATGCGTCCCTACCTGTTTGGAAACGTGCGCAATCTGGACAGCAATTACGACGAAACCTTCTGGGACATGCTGGCCGAGGAGGAAAGCGTGGACGGCGCGGCCATCCTGACCAAAACCAAGGAGAACCCCTTTGGTACGCCGCGCTTTGCCGTGGCCGCCGCGATGAGCTGCTGGTCCGACGAGATGGAGATGGTTTCGCGCAAGCTGGAAAGCGGCTATGCGGAAATGCTCTACCGCGTGGATGCCGAACCCAACGAGTGCGTTACCCTGGAAAAATACGTGCTGTGCTTTACCAGCCGCGATTACGAGCAGAAGGTGCTTACCACCATGGCGCTGCGCGCCGCATCCCATGCGCGGGAGGTGGGGTACGATGCGCTTCGTACCGCACATGCCAACGCCTGGAAGGCACGCTGGGACGGCTGCGACGTAACCATTGAGGGCGACGATGCGGCGCAGCAGGGCATTCGCTTTAATCTTTTCCAGCTGCTTAGCACCTACTCGGGCGATGATCCCCGCCTGAACATCGGCCCCAAGGGTTTTACCGGCGAAAAATACGGCGGCGCCACCTACTGGGATACCGAGGCCTACTGTCTGCCCGTCTACATGGCCATTGCCGGCCAGGATGTGGCCAAGCAGCTGCTTCTGTACCGCTGGATGCAGCTGGACGGTGCGTACGAAAACGCTCGTCAGCAGGGGCTGAAGGGCGCGCTGTATCCCATGGTTACCTTTACCGGCGTGGAGTGCCACAACGAGTGGGAAATCACCTTTGAGGAAATCCACCGCAACGGCGCAATCGCTCATGCCATCTTCAATTACGCCACCTATACCGGCGATTACGATTACATGCTCAACGAAGGCCTGGATGTGCTGTGCGGCATCGCCCGCTTCTATACCGACCGTGTGCATTTTTCCAAACGTAGGCAGAAGTACATGATCCACGGCGTGACCGGCCCCAACGAGTACGAGAACAACGTTAACAACAACTGGTACACCAACCGCATTGCGGCCTGGAGCATCGGATTGTTTGTAACGCAGGCCAACCGCGCCAGCAAGGAGCGCCTGGCCCAGCTGGACGTTACGCCAGAGGAAATCGCCCACATGCTGGATGTGGTGGAGCGCATGTATTATCCCGAGGATGAGGATCTGGGCATTTTTGTGCAGCACGATACCTTTATGGACAAGGATCTGATGCGCGCAAGCGATATTCCCGACGGCGAGCGGCCCATCAACCAGAACTGGTCCTGGGATCATATTCTGCGCAGCTGCTTCATCAAGCAGGCGGATGTTTTGCAGGGATTGTATTTCCTCAATCATCTCTATGATACGGAGACCATCCGCCGCAATTTTGACTTCTATGAGCCCATGACCGTGCACGAGAGCAGCCTGTCTCCCTGCGTGCACAGCATTCTGGCGGCCCAGCTGGGCTATCACGACAAGGCGGTGGAGATGTACCAGCGCACCGCCCGTCTGGATCTGGATAACATCAACAACGATACTGCGGATGGCCTGCACATTACCAGCATGGCCGGCAGCTGGCTGTCCATGGCGCACGGCTTTGCCGGTATGCGCACCACCGACGGGCTGTCGCTCAATCCCTTCCTGCCCGAGGTGTGGCAGGGCTATGCCTTCCAGTTCCACTACCGCAACCGCGTGATCCGCGTAAGCGTAAAGCCCGGCGAGGCCTGCGTGGAGCTTTTGGAGGGTGCGCCCCTCAGCCTGACCCTGTGCGGCGAGGAGGTACGGTTGCAGGACCGTATCGTCCACGCCATCTAACGCCTCACAACCTGATCGCCTCCCGCATAGAATGCAGTATCTTGCATCGGCGGGGGGCGATTTGTTTTGAAAAAGCTGCTGCTCATCGGCGGCGACAGGCGAGCGGCGTGTCTGGCGGAAAGGCTTGAACAGGACGGCTTTCAGGTGGAAACGCTTGGACTTGGCAAAAACCAACAGGTACATATGGATCAGGCAGATGCGGTGCTGTTTCCCTACCCGTTCTCGGTCAGGGGCGGGCTAATTCCCGCGCTTACGGAAGAACGCATCCGTCCGGAGGATGTTCTCGACCACATCCGGAAGGATGCGCTGGTGATCGCGCAGCGCGGCATGGAAGGATATCTACCGCAGGATTCCTTTACGCTAAAACGTTATACTGATGCGGCAGGGTTTGAAAAACGAAACGCGGAACTGTCCGCGGAGGCGGCGCTTTTTGAGGCCATGCGTTATGGCAGGCGTGCGCTGATGGATTCCACGGTGTTCATCACAGGCTACGGCCTGTTTGGGCGCGCACTGGCGCTGCGGCTGAAGGCGATGGGGGCGGATGTATGGATTGCAGCCAGAAGAGAGCAGCAGCGCGCTCAGGCCATTGGCGATGGCATGCACGCGGTTCCCATCGCCGAAATGGCAGACGTGTTTTCAAACATGGATCTGATTCTCAATACTGTTCCGGCGCGGATCTTTGACGAGTATCAGCTGGGGCAAATTCCCGCAACATGCATGCTGCTGGAGCTTGCCAGCGCGCCGTATGGTTTTGACATGGATACGGCCAGGGCGATGGGAATCCTTTGCGAGCTGCTGCCGGGTCTTCCCGCGCAGTATTCGCCCATGAGTGCAGCCATGGCTTTGCAGGAGGCGGTTTGCGAGCTGCTGGGGAGGAATGAAAAATGAAAAAGCTGAGCATTGGGTTTGCGTTGACGGGCTCCTTTTGCACCTTTGAACGCGCTCTTGCACAGATGGAGGAGCTAGTACGGCGCGGATACGATGTACTGCCGGTGCTGTCCTTTCACGCGGGTGGGCTGGACACGCGCTTTATGGCGGCGCATGAGGTGCGCGAACGCGTGCAGCATATCACCGGCCATGAACCCATCGATAGCCTGACGGCGGCCGAACCCATCGGCCCCAAGCGAATGTGCGATGTGTATGTAATGGCGCCCATCACGGGAAACAGCCTGTCCAAGCTTGCCAACGGCCAGTTTGACACGCCCGCCCTGCTGGGCGCAAAGAGCCACCTGCGAAACGAAAAGCCGCTGGTGCTGGCTGTTTCCACCAACGATGGCCTTGGCGCCGCGGCGCAAAACATCGGCAGGCTGTTGCAATGGCGCAATGTCTACTTTGTGCCCTTCGGACAGGATGATCCCATCAAAAAGCCGCGCTCGCTGGTAGCGGATTTTGATCAGCTGCCGCGCACAGTCGCCGCCGCATTGGCCGGAATCCAGCTTCAGCCCATGCTGACCGCATCGAAATGGACCAATTGATGCTGAAAAGGCAAAAATACTGTAACAAACTTGCAACAAACATGTTTTTGCGGTACAATAAAATGGCTCTGATCCGCAAAAGAGAGGAGAGAATGAAATGCTGAAAAAATGGACGATACTGCTGCTGGCTGCAACGCTGTGTTTTTTTGCAAAGGCCGGAGCGGAAGAAATCACCATTGAGGAAGTACGCACCCAGATGGGGGAGAACACCGTTGCTTATCCCCAGCTGGATGGAATGGAGGATGAAGCCGTTCAGCAGAAGATCAATGACGATATCGTAACCAGCTCTGGCGTGACCAACCACATGGTTGCGCTGTTCACCCTTACGGGCCAGCAGACGCTGAACGTGTCGTATGAGGCCTATCTGAACGACAGTATCTTTTCCACCGTTATCAGCGCCAGGGGCAGGCTGCCCGGAGTACGTGATGGACATGAGTACACCGCCCTGACCTATGACCTGCAAACGGGGGAAAGGGTTACGCTGGACCAGCTGTTTACCGATCCCCAGGCTGCGGTCGCGCTGATGGAAGAAAAGGCGGCCGCCGCGCTGGGGGAGGAATGGAACGGCTATCTGGAGCACAGTGAAATCACGCCGCTGCCAGTGGATTCCTTTACGTTGGATGAGCACGGCATCACCTTCTGGTACCCGGCGGACCAGTTTGCGCTGGGCAGCGGCTACAGCGGCGCGTGCCAGTTCTGGTACGAGGAGCTCAAGGGCCTGTGGATCAGCGATCCTACGCCGGTGCTGACGGTGCAGGAGCAGAAAGCCGCCATTGAACAAAGCGTATCTTCCGGCGTTATGCCTCATGTGCCGGTTTGGATAGGGCAGAGCGTGCAGGAGGTTACGGATGCCTACCGCCTTTTGCGCACCCCGGATGAGTTTCCGGGCGGACGCTATTTTCTTCTGGAGCACCCGGCGCTGCGCGGCGTTTTGGTGATTTCGGATTCGCTGCAGGCCGGTTATGAAAACTCTGTTGTGCAGGGCATTCAGCTGCGCCGCGGCGGTTTGCACGGGCTGCTCATTGGCACGTCTGTGCGCGAGCAATGGCAGGCTGTGCTGGGAGCGCCGGAAAGCACCGTTACCATGACGCAGAGCATGGCCTATGATTACGGCCTTTGTGAAGGAAGCTACGATAAATACCATTTTGGCAAAGTCGAACTGCGCCTGTATGCAGATACGAACGGCGTACTGTACGCCATTCAGCTTTGCAACTAACGAACTGGAGGAACAGAACATTATGGCCAAACGCAGCGCACCTAAAAAAGCTGCACAATACAATTCCAACACGCTGGCGGCTTTCGTAGCCGTCGGCATTGTTCTGATTGCGCTGGGCGTGGTCAGCATGCTGTCTGTGGTGGGCGGGCTGAAAGGCTCGGTGTTTGACTGGGTCAAGTGTCTGATGCAGGGCCTGGGCGGCGGTTTGTGCGCAGGAGTCGGCGTCCTTTGGCTGTGGCTGGGCGTGCTGGTGGCCTTTTCCGCCGGACGCAGCATGCCCAAGCGCGCTTTTCTTTTCATCACCCTACTGTTTCTGGCTGTGCTGGGCATTGTGAATCTGCTAAGCAAGGTGGGCACCTACAGCCTGATGGATTATCTGGTGTACAGCAACAAAAATGCCGTGCCGCCCGTGGCTGTGCCGGATGGCTATTGGAATATGATCAAGGCTGCTTTTGGCATTTGCGCCTCCAGCGGCGCGTTTGGCGGCGCACTTGGCATGCTGCTGGCCTGGCCGGCCTGGACGTTTCTTGGCGGTACGCTGGGCACGGTGGCGTTGGGACTAATCTGCGCCGTATGCCTGCTGCTGGTGTCCCGCTTTGATCTGATGCAGATGGTGGAAGCCGTGCGGGGCGGATGGAAGGCACACAGCGCCGGACGCCGTCAAAAACAGGCGCAGGAGGCCTATGAGCAGGAGCTTTCCCTGCAGCAGCAGGCGCAGGAGGCCGAGCGCATGCGCCAGAATGCGGCCTATGCGCGCCATCAACAGCAGCAGCCCGTCTATCCGGCCTATGGCAGCATGATCGACCAGCAGGCCTATCAACAGCCGCCTGCCCAACCGCAGGCCTATCAGCAGCCCGTTCAGCAACCGCAGGGCGAAATCTATGATGAAATTATTATTCCGCAGGGAAAACAGCCCCTCTGGCGTGGAAAAAAATCCAAAAAGGAGCCGCCTCAGCAGACGGACGTGGGCTATCAGACGCGCATGACCTTTACCCCCAGCGAAATGGGGGTGCAGCAGCAGGAAACCCAGCTCAACGACACGCTGGTTCTTTCCTCCTCCCGCAAAAAGGCGCTGGATCGCATCGAATCCATCCGTAAGCGCAAGGCAGAGCTGGCTGAGGAGATCGAGGCAAACGAGCAGGCGAAAGCGGCCGCAGCACCTGTTACCACCTTTGCCCCCGCAGTTGCCGACCCGGAGCCAGAGGAAGCTCCTGAGGAGGAAACCGGGGAAGAACAGGTGCTGCCGCCCATGGAAACGCCCGCAGGCGATCCTCAGTCTGCCTACAAGCGTCCTTCCAAAATGACGCCGCCGCCCTCCTTTGCGCCGCTGGAAGGCCCCCTTACGCCGCATGCACAGGAAACCTCCGCAAAGGAAGGGTCTCCCAATCCTGCGCAGATCTACTCGCACAAACGGGAGGAAAAGCCATCCGTCGCAGCCGAAAAGCTGCCCTATGCCTACCCCTCCATTGATCTGCTCAACCAGCAGCAGCGCCGCGAAACGGTGGATACCCGCGCGGCCGATACAGAGGATGCCACCCGTTTGGAGCAAACGTTGGACAGCTTTGGCATTCCCGCCCGCGTGCAGCGTGTAACCCACGGCCCTGCTGTAACCCGCTTTGAGTTGGGGCTGGTGTCCAGCGGCATCAATGTAAAGCGCATCATGGGCATTGCCGATAACATCGCGCTGGATATGGCGGCCAACGGCGGCGTTCGCATTGAAATCCCGATTCCCGGCACCAACCTGTTTGGCGTGGAGGTGCCCAACCGGGAAATTCAGAGCGTTACGCTTGCAGAAGTTCTGATGAGCAACGAAATGCGCTCTGCCAAGTCTCCCCTGGCGGTTGCGCTGGGCCGCGATATTGCTGGCAAGCCGGTTATCTGCGATATTGCCAAAATGCCCCACCTGCTCATCGCGGGTCAAACGGGCAGCGGCAAGTCTGTGTGCATCAACGCCATTATCAACAGCCTTCTGTTCCGCTCCTCGCCCGAGGAAGTGCGCATGATCATGATTGATCCCAAGGTGGTGGAGCTGCAATGCTACAACGTTGTGCCCCATCTGCTCATTCCTGTGGTGAGCGACCCGCACAAGGCAGCCGGCGCGCTGCAGTGGGCGGTTGCCGAAATGCTGGATCGCTATCATAAAATGCAAACCAGAAACGTGCGAGAAATTTCCGCCTACAACGCCAAACTGGGGCCGGACGAGGAAAAGCTGCCCCGTATTGTCATCATCATCGATGAGCTGGCCGATCTGATGCTTGCCTGCAAAAAGGAAGTGGAGGAAAGCATTATCCGCATTGCCCAGCTGGCCCGCGCCGCGGGCATCCATATGATCGTTGCAACGCAGCGTCCCACGGTAGACGTGATCACCGGCCTGATCAAGGCAAACATTCCCTCCCGCATTGCGTTTGCCGTGTCCTCCAGCATTGACAGCCGCACCATTCTGGATCAGAACGGCGCCGAAAAGCTGCTTGGCAAGGGCGATATGTTCTACTTCCCCACAGGCGCAAGCTCTCCCATCCGTGTGCAGGGCTGCTTCCTCAGCGATCCCGAAACCGAACGCGTGGTTAACTATATCGGCTCGCACTCCCAGGTGGAGTTCGCACCCAATTTGATGGAAGCAATGGAAAATGACGACGATTCTTCCACCCAGATGAATGATCAGGACGACGGCGATGGCGTGGACGACCGCCTGGCGGAAGCCATCGAAATGGTGATTACCGATGGACAGGCCTCCATCAGCATGCTCCAGCGCCGTATGAAAATTGGCTACGCGCGCGCAGGCCGTTTGATTGATGACATGGCGGCGCGCGGCATTGTCAGCAAATCCGCAGGCAGCAAGCCGCGCGATATTCTCATCAGCCGCGAGGAGTATGAGCGAATCAAGGATACCCTGCTGTAATACCAAAGAAGAGGGGGAGAAGACGATGGACGACATCATGGCTTTTGAAACAGTCGCGCTTGATGATGAAAACAGTGCGCTGGTGATTATCGACCAGACGAAGCTTCCGGGCGAGATCAAAATGCTTCACCTGAAAACCCAGAAGGAAATCCGGGATGCGATCTATCTGCTTCAGGTGCGGGGTGCGCCCGCCATTGGCGTGGCAGCCGGCTACGGCATTTATCTGGCCGCCAAAGCGCTGGATACCGAGGATTATCAAACCTTCCTTGAGGGCTTCCGAACGGCCAAGGAGTACCTGAACTCAGCCCGGCCAACGGCAGTCAACCTGAGCTGGGCGCTCAACCGCATGGAACAGGTGGTGCTTGATAACGCAGACAGTAGCATTGCGCAGCTGAAAAAGCTTTTGCATGACCAATGCGAGGCCATCAAGGCAGAGGATGTGGCCATGTGCCGTGCCATTGGCGAGTACGGCCTGAGCCTGATCAAGGATGGCGACGGGATTCTCACCCACTGCAATGCCGGTCAACTGGCCACCTCCAGGTACGGTACGGCACTTGCGCCCATTCATCTGGGCCGCGAAAAGGGCATGAACTTCCGCGTTTATACCGATGAAACCCGCCCCCTCTTGCAGGGCGCGCGCCTTTCCGCCTTTGAAATGGCGGCGGATGGGGTGGATACCACGGTGATCTGCGACAACATGGCCTCTCAGGTAATGAAAAACGGCTGGGTGAACGCTGTGTTTGTGGGATGCGATCGGGTGGCCGCCAACGGCGATGCCTGCAACAAAATCGGTACCTCCGGCGTGGCGATTCTGGCCAGGTACTATGGCATACCCTTCTATGTGCTGGGACCGACCTCCACCATTGATATGAGTATCCAAAGCGGCGATGAGATCGTGATTGAGCAGCGCCCTGCCCACGAGGTAACGGAGATGTGGTATGCCCGGCGTATGGCTCCAGAGGGTGTAAAGGTGTATAATCCGGCCTTTGATGTAACGGATCACGAGCTGATTACCGGAATCATCACGGAGGAGGGCATAGCCTACCCGCCGTACAGCGAAAGCCTGAAGGCAATTTTTGAACGGAAAAATGAGAAAATGCACAAATGAGGAGGAATACAATATGTGGCTTTTGTTTGCAATCCTGTCTGCGGTGTTTGCGTCTCTTACGACCATCCTGGCCAAAATCGGCATTCAGGGGGTAAACTCCAATCTGGCTACGGCCATCCGCACCATGGTGGTGGTTGCCATGGCGTGGGGAATGGTTTTTTTGACCAATGCGCAAAGCGGCCTGTCCGAGATCAGCAAAAAGAGCTGGATTTTTCTCATCCTGTCCGGCTTGGCTACGGGCGCATCGTGGCTGTGCTATTACCGCGCGCTGCAGCTGGGCGACGCCTCCAAGGTGGTGCCGATCGACAAGCTGAGCGTTGTGCTTACCCTTGCGCTTGCCTTCCTTTTTTTGCATGAGCAGTTTACGCCCAAATCGCTCATCGGCTGCATTCTGATTGCTGCCGGCACGCTTGTAATGGTCCTGTAAGAATAACGGCAAAAGCTCCGCTGTGTACCTTTTACAGCGGAGCTTTTTCTTTACCATGTGGCCTTGCTGGCCTTTTCCACGGCGTTTTGGTGATCGGGATCAACCTTGTCGCTGCCGTGGGTTTTGCTGTTTTTGAAGTGGATGCACAAATGCCCGTCAAACTCGTTGCTGATGGTTTCGGTGCCGTGGGGCATGCCATTCATGGATGCGGCGTAAACATGGCCGTTGTACTGAATGAGGATTGCGCGGCGGCGCCAGCTGAACGATCCGCCGTAGATGGCCTTGATGGTGGCGGTGTCCTCGTCGGTGCGGGGCTCGGCGTCCATGTGGTCGCCGCCGGACCAGCGAACCATTTCAAACGTTTTGCCGGTGGCAACGTCCTTTACGGTAAAGCGGGCGCCCTTGGGGATTACGCTGCTTACATTGTCCGCGTACCAGTCCAGCACCTCTGTTTTGTAGGAGGTGGAGGAACTGCCGGCAGGGCTTTCCCCAAAGAGAACGCGGATGGTGGAGGCACCGGCAATGCCATCCGCCTTCATACCACGCTTTGTCTGAAAGCGCTTGACGGCCTGATAGGTGCTGTTGCCGTAACTGCCGTCGATCGCGCCGTCGTAGTAGCCGAGACACTCCAGCGCCTGCTGAAGCTTGACCACCTTGGTGCCGCTGTCGCCCATGCGGGAGGTAGCGGGCGCAGAACCGATCTGAGCAATGCTATCCACGGTAGGATACCTGGCAGTGCTGACAGAGGAACTGGACGATCCGCTGCCGGGTGCGGCCTGCGTGGTGAGGCTTTTTGAACTGCAGCTGCCAAAGATGCTTTTTACAGTGCGTTCACCGGCATAGCCGTCGGGGGTCAATCCCTTGGCTTTCTGATAGGCCTTGACGGCGGCTGTGGTGCCGCTGCCGTATTTACCGTCGATTTTTCCATCGTAATAGCCCAGAATATCCAGCGCCTGCTGCAGCTTTTTCACATCGCTGTTTTCATCACCCACGCGCATAATGCCGGGGGCGCTGCCCAGCGCCTTGATTTTGCTGGAAACAGAGCTGCCGGACGAACTGGTATTGGACGAGGAGGTGGAAGAAGTGCTGGTTTTGACGTACTTCTTCATTACATAGCCGGTATACTTGCCATAGCGCACCTTATACCATTCGCCCTTTGTGTTGAGGATATCAACTTCCTCGCCGGCATACAGGGTTTGAAGGGCTTTGGAATCCTTGTTGGCCTCCTTGCGCAGCACAACCTTGGCATTGGTTACGCCCTCGCTGGCTGCGAGCGCGCCTTCAGGCACGGAGAGCATTGTGACAGCGAGCAGGGCGCATAAAAGAGCGCAGATCACCCGCGTGCAGATATCTTTTGTAGTGTGCAGAGCGTTTTTGATAAGCACAGCATCACGCCTCCTTTTGGTTCCTTGAGCAGGCGGGACAACCTCCCAGCTCTCCCTCAATATATTACAAATTCATTAAAAAGTCAATGCAATTAGTTCACATGTTACATCTGTTTTGTAATGAAAAGATCGTCCGATGCGAGTTCTTTTAATCAAAATTGTTGAAACTATTGACGAAAAGGCCATTCGTGATTAAACTGTTATGGTGTTCATCGTTCATTCATATTTGGCTCACGGAATGGACACATTGATAACAGATTAAGGGGAATCTATTTTATGAAGGAGATCAACGGCACCATTACGCTTGCCTATGTGGAGGAGGACAACAGGCAACGCGTTATTTTTCGTGTGATCCCGCTTTGCACCCGGGAGGGCGGCACTTTTCACGGCGGGGCAGAGGAGTTTCCGGATGAGGGCAGTCTGCGCATCGTTCCGGACAAGCGCGAACAGAGCACCTTTAAAGAAAGAATGCGCGAAATCGGCGGTCTGTGCGTCATTCATCTGGCCAACGATGGCAAGGAACTGATGAAGGTACGCCAGAACCGCAACTACGCCCCCGATCAGGGCGAAAAGAATCAAATGGCCATCTATTCCGATGTGCTTTGCGAATTTGCGGAGGACGGCTGCTTTGAGGTTATCGAAGCCGGCGCGGACCCCGAGCCGGCCATGACCCCCAAGGTTCTCATCCACAAGGATAAAATGCTTTACGGCCCTGTGGAAAAGCAGGAGGCAGCACATGCAAAGCTGGACGAAATGAAGCCTTTTGGCAACGACCGTTTCCTGCTGCACACAATCGAAACGGCTCAGCTGGGAAAACACCAGATTTACTGGGATCCCGAGGCCACGCTCAACTGGCGCCAGCGCCGCAACAGCCTGCGCCGCAAGGAGCGCTCCCAGCAGGATGAAAGCAGCATCGAGGCCAGGGCGATCGAGAATAAACGCATTCTGGATGAAAAGCGCAAGGAGCGTGAAAAGCAGGAGGCCCTTCAGGAACAGCCCGTGCAAGAGGCGCAGCCTTCCCCGGAGGATGAAAAGCGCCGTCAGTCCAAGGCGGAAAAAGCCGCTGTGCGCAAGGCCGAAAAAGAAAAAGCCCGTCAGGCGCGCGCTGAGCAAAAGACGGCCGGCCCAGTGGATGAAAAAGCCGCCGAAACACAGCCCGAAGAGAAGGAAGCCGAGTCCCTGCCCATTGGCGAAAAGCTGGATATTCTGGATAGCGCACTGCCCTTTGAACAGCAGATTTCCCGTCTGGCCCAGCCTTTGAGCGAGACGGCCAACCGCCTGTCCAGCGATGTGGAAATCCAGCCCTCGGAGGAAGAGCCCGCCGAGCCGACGGCTCACTTTAACGGTACGCCGCTTGCGCGCAACAGCAGCAAGCCCATTCGCAGCAAAACCAGGCCCGAAAACATGCACCATGTGGTAGAGCAGCAGCTTCAGGGCCAGCGCGACGAGGTAATGGGCGCGGAGCTTGGCAGCGCAACCTACGGCATGATCCGCAATCCCATCGAAAGCCTGCGCGAGTGCCTGGAATATGTGTGGCAGAACAATGAAATGCGCACACAGGCCATGCGGATGATGATGGATAACGAGGGCTTTGTGGCAGATATGACCGATGCTCTGCGCAAAAACGGCATCAATCTGCAGGCCTACGCGGCCGCGCAGGAGCAGCTGGCCGAGATTGAGGCCGAGCGACTGAGCCTGCTGATGCAGCTGGAGCTTGCCAAAGAAAACACCCGCAAATACCGCGAGGAAGCCGTGGCATCCTCCGCTCAGAAAAAACGCGACGAAATTGAACGCCTGAAAAACGAGATCAGGCAGCTGGAAACCACCCGTAAAAAACTGACCGAGGCGAACAAGGCGCTTAGCAGCGAAAATGCGCAGCAGGTTACGCAGTTTCTGTCCACCCGCATCACCAGCATGGGCGGGGCTGAAGAAAAACGCGTGCTGCTTTCCCCGGTGATCGGCCATGAATACGACCGTCATGAGCTGGCTGAAAACCTGCGCGTGCATATGAATGATACCGGCTTCTCCATCAGCGAGGATGATGCCATGAGCCTGCTCATCAGCTTCTCCCTCTACGACGCCCTGTGCCTGTATGCGCCGACCGTGCAGGATGCACAGGCCTTTGCACAGGTGCTGCTGGAAAGCTTCGGCCTGCAAAGCGTATCGGCTACGGTGGCCGCGGGCGCGTCTGTGGAAATTGCAAGCATGCTGGGCGAGAATCCCCGCCGCACGCCCACCGTATCCGTGCAGATGCTTGGCAGCAGCGCCGTCACGGTTTACGGACACAAGACGATTTACCTTACCACCGTTCCCGGGCTGCCGGGCGAGGCCGAAATGATGCTGCCCTTGCCCTGCGTGCAGGTACCTCCGATGCTCAAGCGCGTGTTTGGCCAGGCCGCCGAGTGGAAGCCTGTGAAGCCGGCCGCCCTCTCCTCCTTCGATGCTATCTGCGCCGATTCCCATCCCATGATGATTGAGGCGGAAAAGTGGTTCCGCGAGCTGCGCCATTCGCTCAGGGAGGAAAATATTATCGTGCCGGATGTGGTGCTTACCTGCATGCGCCGTTTCATGGAGGTGGCTTCCCGCAAGGTGCGCGGCGGTTTCCTGGCCGCTGCGGATATCGCTGTTTGCCATTGGATTGTTCCCGTGCTTGCCTGTAGCCAGTGCGAACGTGAAAAGATATTGCAAACCATGGCAGGGCTTCCGCGCACGCTGGAGCTGCTCCGCGTTTGCTGATGAAAGGAGAAACGCCCATGCTCGAATTCAAGTTTGATACCCAGCTGCTGATCGAAGGCTCTGGCCTTGACGAGGACGTCATTAACGAATACATTACCAACAACATCAAGGGCGACTGCCTGCTGGCCGTTGGCGACGATGAGCTGATCAAGATTCACTACCATACCAACGAGCCCTGGCAGGTGCTGGAATACTGCGCTAACCTGGGCGATATTCACGATATCGTGGTGGAAAACATGCAGCGTCAGGCGGATGGCCTGGACGGCTGATCTTAAAGAAACCAAAAGCCGGAGCGGAAGATCAATCCGCTCCGGCTTTTGGTTTGGCTTTTTTAGTAAGCTCCCGCCATTGCCTGCGTAAGCGCGGCCATGGCGCTGGCCACGTCGGATGTGCTGGGGTTGCTGCTCTGAATAACGGATTCCAGCGACATGGCGGCGTTGTAGATGTTGAAGTACACGCTGGAGGAGGGATCCAGCCCGTTCATCAACCCATATGCGCTTTCCAGCAGCTGGCGGGCATCAGGAATGAGCGTGTTCTCCACCACAGGGTCGCTGTAATCACCGCTGGAATAGCTGGTGTGCAACACGCAGGGGGTCAGCGATGCGCTCATCCCCAGGTATTCAGAGATCACGGGCGCATACTCGCTGCTGTCCGCATAAGCGCTGAGGGGATGCCCGCTGGGAACCACCACGGACGCGCCGGTGGCCGTAGACGGGCAGAATTCCGTGGCAGGCATGCCGCTTTGCGCACAAACCGTGATGGTTTGATGCATCTGGCAATACACGGTGGGAACGGTGGGCTCATACCAGTAATCGGTTACCACGCCGTAGCCGAGGCTGTCGTTGCGGCATGCCTCCGTGGCCAGCTGACCGCTCACGCCGCAGGTGGTTGCCTTGACCAGCCCGGCCTGCTCGGCGGAGTATTCAATAATGTCCCGGTTGTCCAGCCCTTTGGCCTTGTGGATGGCGGTCATGTAATCCTTCCAGATGGGCAACGCGCCGTTGGAGCCGGTGGATTTGGAGGAAAGCGGTTTGTAATTGTCGTGTCCAACCCAGATGGAGGATACGTACCAGCCCGTGAGACCGACAAACGTTACGCCGCGCTGGTCGCTGTTGGTGCCGGTTTTTCCGGCAACCGTCTGTCCGCTGATTTTGGCGGATGTGGCGGTGCCGCTTTGCACGACGGTTTTCATCATGTCCACAATCATCCACGCGGTGGAGGGCCGAAATACCTGCCTGCGATCCTGCGCGGCATGGCTATCGTACACCACGTTTCCGCTGCTGTCGGAGATGCCAAGGAAGGAAATGGGCTCCAGATACACGCCGCCGTTTGCCAGCGTGCCGTAGGCAACGGACATTTGCAGCGGGGTAATGCCGCTGGAACCCAGCGAGAGGCCAAAGGGCGTTGCGTCGATGTTCTCGCGATCCACTCCCATCTGCAGCAGGAAGTTTACGGAACGGTCCACCCCAACCAGATCCATCAGAGCGCGGGCGGTGGAGGTGTTATGGCTGCGGCGCATGGCGTTGCGCAGCGTTTCGGGGCCGGCATAGCCGCTGGAATAGTTGCGCGGCCAGGTATCCTTGCCGTCGTCGCCCTTCCAGCCGGAAATGGGAATGGGCATGTTGTACACAACGGTGGCGGGGGAGTATCCCAACTCCAGCGCGGGGGCATAGACGGCGATGGGCTTGATGGTGGAGCCGACGGGCATTTTGATGGAGGTGGCGCGGTTCAGGGTTTTGCGCGCGGTTGGCTTGGTACGCGAGCCGACCATGGCCTTGATCTCGCCTGTGCGGTAATCCAGCACCACTGCGCCAACCTGGGGCTGAACGATCTCGGTATAGGTGCCGTCGTAGTTGAGGGTGCGGTAGACCTTGTCGCTTGGATCACGCAGCGAAGGCCAGCTGCTCCAGTTATAGATGGTATCCTCCACGATGGACTGGATCTGGGGATCCAGCGCCAGCGTTACATGGTAGCCGCCGGTGCGCAGCTCGGTTTCCATCTTGGCCCTGTTTTCGCTGTTATCCTCCAGCCCGTTCAGCTCCAGAAAGCAATCCACAATATCCGTTACGGCATATTCCACATAGTGCGCATACTCATACATGCCGTCGCCCTCCGTGCCGGAGGAGGCAAGCACGCTGGCCGTAGCGGGATCAAGCGCTTCCTGATACTGCTGCTGGGTGATAAACTCGTTTTCATACATGCAGCGCAGCACGTAATCGGTGCGGTTGTTGGTGATGGCGGGATAATCGGTGGTATCCGAGGTGCGGGTATAGAAGTTGCGGCGCGGGTTGTAGTAATAGGGATTGGAGGTAAGACCCGCCAGCATGGCGCATTCGCGCAGGGTAAGCTGACTGAGCTCCTTGCCAAAGTAGCCCTCGCAGGCCACCTGAACGCCATAATAGTTTTCACCCAGATAGATGGTGTTAAGATAGTATTCCAGAATCTGCAGCTTGGAGTATTTGGATTCCAGCTGCATGGCCAGCCAGGCCTCCTGAATTTTGCGCTTGTAGCTAAGCTCGTTGGAAAGCACGGTGTTTTTGATCAGCTGCTGGGTGATGGTGGAGCCGCCCTGATGTCCGCCGGAAACAAAATTGCTGACGAAGGAACCGACAATGCGCTTGATATCGATGCCGTTGTGGGTGTAAAAACGCGAATCTTCCACGGCTACAAAAGCGTTTCGCAGGTTTTCGGGCATCAGGGAAATATTGACCATAATCCGGTTTTCGGTGCCCTTGTAATCGGTGATCACATTGCCCTGCGTATCATAAAAAAAGGATGTTTTGTCCTGATCATCCAACAGCGTCAGATCCAGCGTGGGCGCGGTTTCCATATAGCCTTTGGCAATGCCCAGCACCGCGCCGCCTACGGCCAGGCCGCACAGCACAATCAGCAGCGCAAACATGCGCACTGCGTTTACCAGCACAGACAGAACAAAATTGGGCTTTCTCAGGCGCGGCTTAAAAATGCTGCGCTTTTTGGGACTGATATCCTCAGGCAGCTGGTAGGCGTCCTCTTCTTGCCAGCCCTGAAGGTTTTCTTCGTACTTGGGTGGCTGCTGATACAAGCGATTCCCTCCTGTTCCATTAGGCCGGTGAAAGCAACAAACGGCCGTATTCATTATACCACAGATCGTTTTGATCCGCCATAGCGCGGGGTGTAACAATGCACGGGTGATTTTGACGGAACCTGCGCATATCCATAAAACGAGGGAGGGAAGAAAATGACTGCGCAAAAACGGAAATCATGGGCAAGGGCGGCGGCGCTTTTTGCGCTGTTGCTGCTGGCCGCGCTGATTGCGCTGGAGCAGAACCTGAGCCAGACCATGTTGGATATGGCCTTTGCCGAGGCGTACTCCATGGCGGTGGAAACGCTGAACAAGGCGGTAAAGCTGGTTACGGAAAACGGTGTGGAATACGGCGATCTGATGGACGCCAGGCTGGATGCCCAGGGCCGCGTAACCATGCTGCGCGCCGATACCATGCGCATGAACGAGCTGGCGGCCCAAACGGCGCTCAGGGCGGAGGAAGAGCTTAACAGCGCCGAAAACCAGTTTGTGCGCATTCCGCTGGGTGCGGCGCTGGGCATCAAAAGCCTGTCGGGCTTCGGGCCCAAGATGTCCATGCAGATTCTTCCGGTGGGCGCCGTACACGCCAGCTTTGATACGGAATTTGAATCTGCGGGTATCAACCAGACGCGCCACCGTATTTTTCTTACCCTGCGTGCAACCGTCAGCCTGATCATTCCCACGGGCTCGCAGGTGGTGGAGGTGCAAAGCACCATGCCCATTGCGGAGAGTATCATTGTTGGCGAAGTGCCGGACAGCTTTGTGGACGTCAACGATCAAAAGGATATTCTGGATCTGATTCCCTGACGGCATGAAAACCGGTCGAAAAAGCGTTACATTTGTGAAGGAGCTTCCTTTTGCGTCAAGTACTGTCCAATGCTTGACAGGTTTACACTTTTGCAATAAAATATCATAGACGAAGCATATCAATCCCGGAAATGTGGAATCATTTGGCGCGGAGCAGGCAATCCTATGTTCTGATCCGCGCAAAGCCCCATAGAACCATCGGCGTGCCGAAGGGAGGAAGGGGCGGCCATGCCGCCCAACGTACATGATCAAACGCAAAGGATTCGTTCTCTGTCTGGTGCTGGCAGTTATGCTGCTGGCGGGTTTTGCTGTGGCTGAAACGACTGATCCCATCGTAGCCAGCATGGAGCTTACGCCTGGAAAGCTCACGGGTCCCGGCCCGGTTACGGTTACCATTACCATCTCCAACTCCAGCGACAAGGATCTGCAGGACCCCGTGGTGTTGTATGATCCTGCCGCTCAGGTTGTTGCGGATTTTGGCACCAACGGCTCTGCCATGCTCAAGGCAGGCGAAACCCGTACCTGGACAGGCACCTACGATGTAAACCAGCGCACGCTGGACAACGGCTTTGTGGTGTACTATGTCAAGTACACGCTGTATAACGAAAGCGGCAAGGCTGTGGAGCAGAGCCAGTCCATCCGGCAAAAGATCAGCCAGCAGACCGCCGAAACGGATATCGAGATCAAGCGCACCATCAGCCCCACCATTGCCTGCAAGGATCAGGAAATCGTGGTTCGCTACGATATTTCCAACACCGGCACGGTTGCGCTTTTAAATATTGTAATTCAGGAAAACAAGGATATTTACAGCAAAAAGCAGACCATCCCGCGCCTGGAGCCCGGGCAGACCGCCGAGATCAGGTATCCCGTTAAAATGGGTACTGCGGATCTTACCAGCTCCGCCACCATCACTTACACCTCTGAAACCCAGAGCAAGGAACAAACCTACAATGTTGAAAAACAGGTCATCAAATTTGGCGAACCGGCCCTGCAGGCAACGCTAACCGCCAGCGCCAAGGGCGTTGTGCAGAACGGAGCGGTTACCCTTACCCTCAACCTTAAAAATACCGGCAGTGTGGATTACAGCGACATCCGCGTAAGCGATGCTGCCCTGGGCGATGTATTTACCAACCAGGAACTCAAGGCTGGCAAAACGCTTGAGCTTACCAAGGAGATAACTGTACCCGAAACCACCGAATACCAGTTTACCATCAACGCGACCGATGCCACCGGTACGGAAACGGCTATTACCACCAGCGCACTCAGCATTACCGCCGTGGATCCCGAGGATGCGCTGAAGCTGGAGGTTGTCGCCACCCCCGACCGCACCGAGGTGTTTGAGCAGCCCGGCAGGGTGCGTTTTACCGTAAGCATTACCAATGCAAGCCAGGTGGATGCCTCCGATGTAAAGGTTTCTCATGGTGAAACGGAGCTGTACACCTTCGCCAGCATTCCGGCCGGAGAAAGTCGTACCCTGTCGCGCGACTTTGCACTTTCCATGGCCGGCAAATACCGCTTTACCGTTACGGCCAAAGATCCGCTGGACAGCGTGATGAGCTTCCAAAGCAATGAAACGCAGATCGCGTTCTCCGTGCCTACGCCTGCTCCTGCTACGCCTACCCCTGTGCCCGATCCCACGCCCGAGCCCACCTTCTCTCCCGCGACCATTCCGCCCATTACGGATCGCAGCGTGGGCACGGTTCCCAAGTTTATTCAGATGATTCTTCTGCCCGTTCTCATTCTTTGCGGTGCGGTACTGCTGGCCTCTGTAGTGCTGCTGGTCATTGCCTCCAAGCGCCGCCATGATCAGCGCAAGGCCTCCGAGGCCGCCGTTGACCAGCTGGAACGCGCGGAACGCCGCGATTACATCTCTCCGGCAGAAGAGCCTGCGGAAACGGAAGAAGCGCCGGTGGATGTGGAGAAGCCTGTGATCCAGAGCAACGCGCTGGATAGCGAGGATGAGGCTTACGAGCTGCCGCATATGAAGTATGCGCGCAGCGCGCATCCCGCCGAACCGGTGGAGGAAGACGATCAGTCTGCCAGCACCGAAGAGACGGCGTACACGGATGACGAAGCGTATTACGAGGATCCAATCAGCGGCGATGATACGCAGGGATGGGAGGATGATCCCTATACCGATGAGGCCTATGAAAACATGCCCGTCTATGGCGAAAATGATTCCGACGAGGAAAACCAGGAGCCGGAAGCAGCGGCTGCCGAGCCCGCCAGGGGTGTGTTCCGGCGTTCGCGCCGTTCCCGCAGCAGGGGCGTAAACGCCTGATCGCGCAAACTGAATCAAAAGGAGCATCCGTGAAAGCGCGGGTGCTCCTTGTTCGTTTTCGCAATTCTGATCGAAACCTGTTGATTGGCTTGAAAACTATTTTTGAATAGAGTATAATAAGCAGGCGAAAGGATGATTTCAGTTATGTTTCAGGGCTTTCCTGAGGAAACGATTCGCTTTTTTCTGGATTTGAGATTTCACAACGAGGTACCGTGGTTTCATGCGCACCGCGAGGAGTATGAGGCCTATGTCCGCGAGCCTTTTCGTGCGTTTATTGAAGCCATGGCGCCCACAGCTCTGGCGATTGCCGATGACATTGATACCCGGCCCAACAAGTGCCTTGCGCGAATTAACCGCGATATCCGCTTTACACGCGATAAATCACCCTATCGCGATCACATGTGGCTGCTCTTTCGCCGCTCCGGCGAGGAACGCGCGCATTCCGTTACCTACTGGTTTGAGCTTTCGCCCGAAGTGGTGGAGTGGGGCGTGGGATTCTGGTGCGACAATCGCCCGGCAATGGATGCGCTGCGCAGGCGAATGATTGCAAAGCCCAAAGAGGTGCAGAAGGTACTGCGTCAATGCGGTATACCGGATGATACGCTGCAGGTATATGGCGACAGATACCGCAACCTCAAGCCTCCCTCCGGGTTGCCGGCCGATCTGGCCATGCTGTATCCGTGCAAGGAAATCTATGTAAAGCGGATCAATACGCCGCTGTCACTGGTCTACAGGCCGGAGCTGATTGATGTTGTATCGCAGGATATGCTGCGATTGAAGCCGCTGTACCACCTGCTGCGAAACGCTGCAGACGAAGGTATGGCGCATCTGGATGGTTAAGGAGGAAAAGTATGAATTTGCGCAAACTCAAGAGCGGTTCGGATATCCGCGGCGTTGCCGTGGGTGAGGATGCAGTGCTGACGGAAGATGTTGCCAGAACGCTTGGCAAAGCCTTTGCCGCTTTCATTGCTGCCAAAACCGGAAAGAGGTTTGCAGAGGTTACCATTGCGCTGGGGCGGGACAGCCGTGTTTCCGGCCCGTCGCTGCTTAAGAGCACTGCAGAAGGGGTTGTGGCCACTGGAGCGCAGGCAGTGGATTACGGCATGTGCACAACGCCCGCCATGTACATGGCCATTCTGACGGAGGGTTTTCAGCCGGATGGTTCCATCATGATTACGGCCAGCCACCATCCCTGGAAGCTGAACGGTCTCAAATTCTTTACTGCCGAGGGCGGTCTGGGCTTTGATGAGCTGGACGAGGTGCTGGCTATTGCCGACAATCCCGTGCCGGATTGCGCTCAACCCGGTTCCATCAGCCAAAACCCCTTCCTGCCCACCTATCAGGAACATTTGAAGCAGCTCATCATCAACGGTGTGGATCCCGAGGTGCAAAAGCCCTTGCTGGGCCTGCATGTGGTGGTGGACGCGGGCAACGGCGCGGGCGGCTTCTATGCCGGTATGCTGCAGGATTTGGGCGCGTGGGTGGAAGGCAGCCAGTTCTTGGAGCCGGACGGCCATTTTCCCAATCATATCCCCAATCCCGAAAACAAGGATGCCATGGCTTCCATCGCCGAGGCGGTCAAGCGAAATGGCGCCGATCTGGGCGTGATTTTTGATACGGATTGCGATCGCGCCGCCATTGTGGATCAAACCGGCAAGGAAATCAACCGCAACCGCCTGATTGCCATGATCAGCGTGATTTTGCTGGAGGAAATGCCCGGCGCGACCATCGTGACCGATTCCGTTACCTCTTCCGGCCTGTCAGATTTCATCAAGGAGTGGGGCGGCGAGCATTACCGCTACAAGCGCGGTTACCGCAACGTAATCGACGAGGCGATCCGTTTGAACGAGGCAGGCATCAACTGCCCCCTTGCCATCGAAACCAGCGGCCACGCGGCGCTGCGCGACAACCATTTTCTGGATGACGGCATGTACCTGGTTACCGTAATGCTCATCCGCGCCATGCAGCTAAAGCAGCAGGGCGAAACGCTGGGCAAGCTGCTGGAGGGCCTGCGGGAGCCTGTGGAGAGCACCGAGATCCGTCTAAAGGTGGAAGGCGAGGACTTTACCGCGGTTGCGCGCCAGCTGATTGAGCATGTGCTGGAGTATGCCAGCGAGCACGAGGACTGGCATATTGCCCCGGACAACCGCGAGGGCGTTCGGATCTCGTTTGATATGGATGGCGAGCTGAATAGCGCATGGTTCCTGCTGCGCCTGAGCGTGCACGATCCCGTCATGCCTTTGAACGCCGAAAGCGACGTACCCGGCGGCGTAAAAGCTGTGCTGGCCAAGCTGTATGAAGCGCTCAAGGGACAAAAGGGCGTAGATCTTGCGCCCCTGGAAGCGGCGCTCTAAGAAAAAAGCCGGAGGAATCATCCTTCGGCTCAGCAAGCCAAAAAGCTCGCCTGCGGCGATCTTGTCTGTCAGAAACTGGCGGAAATGTTTCGGTAAATCCGAAAACCTCCGCTCTCCCGGCAAAGCCGGCGATACGAATCAAAACCACCAGCTAAACTGGTGGTTTTGATTTTCAGATTCAGTTCATGCTTTCATACATGGCGCGAAGTAGCTCGCCGCTGTCATCGCCGCCGTATTCCCAGCACATCATGCCCATCAGACCGTTCTGGTTTACGTAGTCACCCTTATAGCGGATGGATACGGGATCATCATAGGTGATAAAGGTGGTTTCGTCCAGCGCATAGGGGGCTTTTGCGTTCTGGTCAAAGTGCACCTTTGCGCTGGCCAGCATGGACTGCAGCCTGGAATAATCGCGTGCCTTGTACCCATCGGAAAGCGCAGGCGTAAACAACGGGCTATCCGTGCTTTGGTCGATGGTATACAGGCGACCGTAGAACGCCGCGCCAACCATGATTTTGTTCCTGGGGATTCCTGCGTTGCTAAAGATGGTTACGGCATTGTCCACGCTGTTGGGATAATCCGGAGAGGAATACAGGGGCGTATGATGGCTGACCACATTGGGCGTTTGGATATCGTAGGTCATCAGGTTCACCTGATCCACAATTTTGCCCACAGCAGGACAGTCGATATTCTGAACCAGCTCGGGCGATGCGCCCAGCGCGCAGGCCAAAAGCCGGGGCTTGCCGTCCCTGGCAGTAAGGGCATCCAGCCCGTTTCGCAGCTCCTGCAGAAGCAGCGTGAAGTTCTCACGATCGTCCTTGCTGGAGGCTATGCCCGCGGCGGAAGAGCAGGGATATTCCCAATCGATATCCACGCCGGTAAAGCCGTGCTTTTCCATCAAATCAAGAATGCTCTGCACCAGCGTGGAACGTCCCCTGGCTGTTGCGGCAGCCTGCGAAAAACCGTCCGCACCCCAACCGCCCACCGATACAACGGGCTGGATATGAGGATGCTTTTGGATAAAAGCTTTGTATTCGTCAATTTTTTGCCAGTGAGCGTCGCTTGCCTTGCCGTTTTTGATAAGCGCAAAGGAGAAATTAAGCTGGTTCAGATGGCCGGCATCCCGGTCGCTGAAGGACAGGTTGGGGCGGTCAAATACGTAGGCGGCCGTGCGCGCGGAGGAGGACGCATGAGCGTTTTTTTCATGCACAGAGGATGTAGGGGAGACCTCGGGCGCAAGACCCATCCACAGAAGCGAGGACAGCGCGAGGGTGCGCAGCCACATGCGGCGCTTGCGGGAGGATCGTTTCATGGGGAATAGCTCCTTTCATGGATTTGTGACAACAGTATAGCATGATTTATACATCAAATTCAATGGTACTTGCTGTGAAGGGATACAGTAAAAACACCCAGGGGAACAGCGATCCCCACGGGTGCAAATTTGCTGCTTTTGGAAGGTTGATGCTTCTTTTGGTTTAGCCAAAGCGCCTTACCACATCCTCCAGAGCGGCCAGGCCGTTGTGAAAACCGTTGCCGTTATCCATCACCACATCCGCCGCGCTGCGGTAGATGGGCATGCGCTCGTTGTAGATGCGTTCGATCTCGTCGCGCCCCTTCTGAGCCAGATAGGGACGCTTTTCAGCGCGAATATCCAGCATGATATCATCGATGGGCCGGTCAATGAGCACAATCAGGCCGTGATTGCGCATCAGCTGACGGTTTTCTTCGCGAAGACACAATCCGCCGCCGGTGGAGATGATGCCGGGCGTGGCGTTGATCAGCTTTTGCAAAAGCCTTGTTTCCGCATCACGGAAGGCCTGCTCGCCAAAGGCTTCGTACAGCTGCGCCGTATCCATGCCTGTAGCCTCGGTGAGATAGACGTCGGTATCCAGATAGGGGATCTGCAATTTTTGTGCAACGCGGCGTCCCAGCGCGCTCTTGCCGCTGCCGGGCATGCCTACCAGAAAGATGTGTCGATCCATAATCCCCTGATCCTCCTTCGTGTGTTGGCGGATTAGTGAGCCTCCAGCATGGGCGGCTCTTTTCGCGCGGAAAGCTGCAGGGTAAAGCGGAAGCCCGCGCCGGTTTCCAGGGGCAGCACCTCCAGCGTTTGCCCGTGCAGATCCATAATCTGCTTGCAGATGCTTAAACCAAGCCCTGTGCCCTTGCCGGAGGTATGCGCCTTATCCACCTTGTAAAAGCGTTCAAACAGATGCTCGCGGTCGTGCGGAGCAATGGGGTCGCCATCATTTTCAATGGTGACGGCTACTGTACTATCATGCAACAAAGCGGTGGCAATTGTCAAGCGTCCTTTGTCCGATACAAACTTGAGCGCGTTGTCAATTATGTTGTGCACGACCTGCGAAATCTTGTCGTTGTCGGCCAGCACCATACAGGGCTCCTGCACAAATTCCAGCTGCATATCCAGCTGCTTTTCCTCAATTTCCGCCATTCGGCCGATGATCACCCGGCGGATGAGCTCGTTGATATCAAAGTCCGTCATGTTCAGCTTGACCACTCCCTTGTCCATGCGGCTCAGCTGTAGCAGATCGGCAATCAGCCGCTTCATGCGGTTGGTTTCATCAAACACGATCTGCAAATAGCGGGGAGCTTCCTCCATAGGGATGGTTCCATCCAGCATGCCCTCCACAAAGCCGTGAATACTGGTAACGGGGGAGCGCAGCTCATGGCTTACGTTAGCCACAAATTCCTTGCGGCTTTCCTCCACCTGCTCCAGCTTTTCAGCCATCACGTTAAAGGCGCCCGCCAGCTGACGCACCTCGTTTACGCCCGTTACCTCCGCGCGGGTGGAAAGCTTGCCGCGGCTCATTTCCTCGGCCGCGTTGGTAATGACCGTAAGGGGCCGGACAATGCCGTGGGCATAGAATGCCGTGCCGGCAATGGCCGCAAGCGAGGCAAGGGCAAAGCCTACCGCAATCTGCAAAAGCATGCCGTGATACTCGGTATCGATGATCTGGGCGCTTGTGTGAATAAACACCGCGCCCAGCACCGTTCCGTTTTGCACATAGGGAACCGCCACGGTAAAGATGGGACCGTGAGAATCCCGCAGGGTGGTAAGCACCTCGTTGCCGCTGAGCACGCTTTTGAGAGCCTCTGCCACATCATCGGCATTCAGGCTGCCAAGAATTTCGGGACTGCTTTGCAGGGCGGACAGCATATTATCGCGCACACGGCCGTTGCGGTCCACGATCAGGATGTAGGCGTTGTAATCGCGATAGACGCTTGAAGCCTTCCATTGCAGATACGCCATGCTTTCAGATTGCAGGTTCAGGTAATCGCTGAGGGCCGTATCCTCCACCCGGCTGGCCAGAAACGCAATCTCGCGCGCCTGCATCAGCAACCCTTCCATGCGGCTGTCCACCATGGAGGAGCGGATGGAAAACATGGAAAACGCACCGCCCAGCAGCGCTACCAGCAGAATGACCACCATAAACAGTGCCAAAAGCCTGTCAAACATGTTTTGAAACATGGGTCAATCCTTTCGCCGCTCAGCTTGCCTTGTACTCAAACTTGTAGCCTACACGCCATACGGTGTGAATTTCCCAGCCGTATTTTTCGCATTCCGGCAGCTTTTCGCGCAGCCGCTTGATATGCACATCCACCGTGCGGCTGTCGCCAAAGAAATCAAAGCCCCATACGCGCTCCAAAAGCTGCTCGCGGGTAAAGACCATGTTGGGGTGGCTGGCCAGATAGTACAGCACCTCCAGCTCCTTGGGGGGCATCTCCAGCTCGCGGCCTTCGTAGGTTACCTCATAGCGGCTGAGGCTGATGGTAAGCTGCGGAAAACGCAGGGTATCATCGTTGTCCGCGGGCTTTTCCTCCGCAGCGGGGGCGCGGCGCAAAACGGCCTTTACCCGGGCCACCAGCTCCTTGGTTTCAAAGGGCTTGGTAATGTAATCATCCGCGCCCAGCTCCAGGCCAAGCACCTTGTCAAAGGTTTCATCCTTGGCGGTCAGCATGATGACGGGAACCTTGCTGGTTTTGCGGATCTCCTTGAGCACCTGCAGGCCGTCCAGCCCGGGCAGCATCACATCCAGCAGCACCAGCGCGGGAAGTTCCTTGTGAAAGGCTTCGAGCGCGGTATCGCCGCGCGCGGCTTCGCTTACGGCAAAGCCTTCTTTTTCCAGATACAGCCTGACCAGATGGCTGATATTGGGGTCATCGTCCACAAGCAGAATGCGCTGTTTTTCAGACAAGAAAATCGTCTCCTTTCGTAACGGTTATTTGAGGGTGACCACGGTAACGCCCTGTTCGCCCTCGCCGTACATGCCATCGCGGTATTTTTTCACGTTCAGGTGGGATTTCAGATGGCGCTGAATGCCGGCGCGCAAAACGCCCGTGCCTTTGCCGTGGATAATGCTTACCTCGTTGAGGCCACCCAGGGTAGCATCGGCCAGATAGATGTCCACAGCGCCGATGGCTTCCTCCAGCGTCATGCCGCGCACGTCAATCTCCATGGGTACGGATGCCTTGGCGGCGGATACCCGGTTGATAACGCGGCTTTTCTGCGGCTTTTCCGGCTCGATCACCTTCAGCTGGCTCAGATGGGCCTTCATTTTAATAATACCGGCCTGGATCTGCACCTCGCCGTTGCGGTCCGGCGCGGAAAGCACGGTGCCTTTGGTGCCCAGATGCACAATCTCCACACTTTCGCCAACCCGGACGGTTTTGGGCGGGGTAAAATTGACGGAGCTCTTTTCGCTCAGCCCCTCGGAAAGCGCGTCGATACCTTCCTCCATGCGCTTTTTCAGCTTTTGTACCTCGTGCTCGGGCGTGGCGGCCTGTTTTTTCAGGGCCTTCAGCTCGCGCAGGATGCCCTCGGATTCGCGCCGGGCGTTTTCCATGATGCGGCGAGCCTCTTCCTTGGCCTTTTTCAGGCTCTTTTCCCGGCTCTGCTCAATCTCGGCACGCAGCTTTTCGGCTTCGTTGCGTAGCTTGACGGTTTCGCGGCGGGTTTCCTCGGCAATGGCGCGCTCCCGCTCGGCAATCTGGCGGTGGTATTCGGCGTTGGCAATGACATCCTCAAAGCGGATATCCTCTTTGGACAAAAGCTCGCGGGAGGCCTCGATATAGCTTTCGGGAAGCCCCAGCTTGCGGGAAATTTCAAACGCGTTTGATTTGCCGGGAATGCCGATGGACAATCGGTAGGTGGGCCGCAGCGATTCCACATCAAACTCCACGCTGGCGTTTTCAACGCCCGGAGTGCTCAGAGCAAAGGCTTTGAGCTCGCTGTAATGGGTGGTGGCCATGGTGCGGATACCGCGCCTGAGCAGGCTGGAAAGGATGCTCTGAGCCAGCGCCGCACCCTCGGTGGGATCGGTACCTGCGCCCAGCTCGTCAAAGAGCACCAGGTCATCGTTATCCACGTTCTTAACGATGTTGACGATGTTGGTCATATGCGAGGAGAAGGTGGACAGCGACTGCTCGATGGACTGCTCATCGCCGATATCGGCATAAACCTTGTGGAAAAAGCTCATTTCCGTGCCGAAATCCGCAGGCACATGCAGGCCGCTCATGGCCATGAGGGTAAAGAGACCGACGGTTTTCAGGGTAACGGTTTTGCCGCCGGTGTTGGGGCCGGTAATGATGAGCGTGGTAAATTCATCGCCCAGCCAGAGGTTGCTGGGCACCACCTTGTCCGGGTCGATCAGCGGGTGGCGTCCGCGAATGATTTTGATAAAGCCGCGGGTATTCATTTTGGGCTGCACGGCGTGCATGCCGCGGCTGAGCATGCCCTTGGCAAAGGCAAAGTCCAGATGGGTAAGAAGGCTGATGTTGAGCTCAATGCTTTCCGCATGCGGCGCAATCCGGTCGGACAGCCCCTGCAGGATGCGGGCGATCTCCAGCTGCTCCTTGGCGCGCAGCTGCTTGAGATCGTTGCCAAGCTCCACCACAAACATAGGCTCGATAAACAGTGTGGCGCCGGTTGCGCTCTGGTCGTGCACCAGTCCGGGCACGTTGGCGCGGCATTCGGCCTTCACCGGGATGCAGTAGCGGTCGCCACGCATGGTGATGATGGAATCCTGCAGGTTTTTGGCAAAGGAGCTGGAGCGGATCATCTGGTTGAGCTTTTCGCGCATGCGCTCATTGGCGGATCGAATCTGCCGGCGGATCTGAAACAGCTCCGCAGAGGCGCGGTCGGCAATCTCTTCCTCGCTGATGATGGCGGTGGTGATATCGTTTTCCAGACTGTCAAGCGTGGTGATGCGGCTGGCGTAGCCGGTCAGGATGGGCGTATCCTCCCGCTCGCGCACCAGCGAGGAACGGGCCAGCTTGGACGCTCGCAGGCACGCGGCCACATCCAGCAAGGCCCGGGGGCTGAGGCAGGCGCCCTTGGCGGCCAGCTGCACCTGTTCCCGCACATCGGGAAAACCCATCAGCGGGTGTCCGCCCAGGTAGCTGATCAGGGTAACGGCTTCCTCGGTTTCATCCAGCGCATGAACCGCTTCCGAAAAATCCAGGCAGGGGACAAGCGCGAGACAGCGCTCCTTGCCCAAATCGGTCAGCGCGTTCTCGGCCAGCCGTTCGCGGATTTTGGTAAATTCCAGTACGCGCAGCGCGCGATCCTGTTCAGACATGCATGTTCATCCCTTTCTTTGGGAAAATCGGATTCAGTCCACCCCGCGCAGCCAATGGCCGGAGGTGGTTGGGAAATTGGCGGCGGGAATGTCCTCTCCGCCAAGCAAAGCGGCAAAGGCGCGGGTAAGGGCGATTTGCTCCCCGGGCGCTTCGATGGTAAAGTGCAAAAGCGCCCCTGCGCCCAGCGCACGGCGGTCGCCGTCGAAGGCGCGAAGGTCGGTGGGCAGCGCACCCAACACCTGAATCTCGCAGCCCTGCGCAAAGCGGGTGCGGCTCAGGGGAAAGGAATACCCCTTGCGGTCGGTCAGCGTGGCGTTTTCCCGGCCGCAGACAGCCTGGGGCGTTCTGCACAGCCTGCAGTCCGCACGGCTGGCGCTCAGCCCAAGGCGAACCCGCTCCGGGCAATGCTGGAGCAGCATGAGCGTTTCGCGGCCGTAGAGCTTGACCAGCCGGGGAAGATTCATCCACTCCAACGCTTTCTGATCGGCGTGGCTCCATTCCGGCCAGAGGCAGCACGCGCTCACGCCGCTTTGGCTGATGACGGAGACCGCCCCGGAATTGGTGACCGGGATTCCCTCGCCTGCAATCATCGGCAATTCGGGCAGCAACGCAAGCTGAGCGATGCTTTCCGCCCATAATCCGCCCAGATGGCCGGCGTTTTGCTCGATGACGGGAAGCACGGCTTCCAGGGTGGCTTGCGTCATCTGCGGCGGCAGGCGCAGCCAGCATCTGTCGGAAAGCATGGGAAGCTCGTTTGCCAGCGCATCGGCCGTAAAGGTTTTGGGGGCAAAAACCGCATGCGTCGCCCCGGCATCCAGCAACGTCCGGGCCAGCGTGGCATCCGAAAAAACAACGGCAAGCGAATCCGGCCCGATACCGTCCCGCCTGGTCCGGGTGATGCGAAAATCATCCGTTCCCCGGGCCCGGAAAGTGGCAAAGGCACTGATGCGGGCCTGAATCAGGCGTTCCACCGCATCGCGGCGCAGGGCATTGAGCGCGCTTACGGGCAAAAAAACGCCGCTGTCGGCCTGCACATCCGCCTGTTTGCATACAAAGGGCGTACCGCCCAGCTTTTCCAGCTGCCGGCGCGCATCCTCCGCGGTGGAGACGCGCTTTTGGGCGGCCTGAACGGTTTCGCCCAGAACAGTAACACAGGTTTCGCCATCGCTGATGGAAAGCCGCATGGGCTGGCCGATGGCAAACTGCGCCGACAGGCTGACGGCGATGGCGGCGGGAGCATGCGCGCGCGCCTGTTCCATCTGCTGTGCGTCTGTCAGGCGCGCCACCGGGGTGCCTGGCGTTACGCGCAGGCCGGGCCGCAATCGCAGCGTAGCCAGCTCTCCGGCAGGAATTTCGGGGCCGGAATAGCGCATATCCTCGTCCTTCTGATCGCGAAGCTGCAGACTGTCGCCATTGTGCAGATCGCGAAGGGTGCGCATGGTGGCAAAATCACGGCGCACCGAAACAATCTGGCCGATGGGAAGACCTTCGTGGCTTACGCGATCCGGCGTAACCAGCGCGGCATCCTCTGCGTGAAAGGCATGTCCGCGGGTAAAGCCGCCACGGTTGAAAACCTGCATGAGCTGTTCCCGGGCCTGTGCAGGGTCAAAATGCCCTGCAGCCATCTGATCCAGCGCGCGGCGGTACACGGAGGTGACAACCGCCACATACTCCGCGCTTTTCAGACGGCCTTCGATTTTGAGAGAGGCCACGCCCGCGTCGCACAGCGCGGGCAGATCATCCAGCGTGCACAGGTCGCGCAGGGAAAGCAGCGGCCCGTTTTCCCCGCCCAGGCGAAACTGCTGGCGGCAGGGCTGCGCGCACCGCCCACGGTTGCCGCTGCGTCCGCCGGCCATGCTGCTCATCAGGCAGCGACCGCTGACGGCAGTACACAGCGCGCCGTGGGCAAAAACCTCCGTCTCGATCCCGGTTTGGCAGACGCGGCGAATCTCCTCCAGGCTGCATTCGCGGGCCAAAACCACGCGGTCAAAGCCCAGCCTTTGCGCCATGCGGGCACCCTCGGCATTGCAAAGCGCCATCTGGGTGCTGGCGTGCAGCTGCAGGCGGGGAAAATCGCGGCGCACCATGGCGGCCACGCCCTGATCCTGCACGATAACCGCATCCGCGCCCGCGGCATCGATGGCGGATAACGCCTGATGAACGCCTGACAGCTCGGAGGGCTTGATGAGCGTATTGACGGTTACGTGCACGCGGGCATGGTACAAATGGGCATACGACACCGCGCGCTCAAGCGCTTCGTCATCAAAATTGACGGCGCTGGCGCGTGCGCCAAAGGCCTTGTATCCAAGATAGACGGCGTTTGCGCCGCAGTCGATGGCCGCGCGCAGGGCGGCCTCATCCCCGGCGGGGCAGAGCAGTTCGGGCAGGCTGGAAGACATGAAAAAGCTCGCTTTCGGATGATCATAAAGAAAAGCGCGAAGGGAAAACACCCAACGCGCCGATCTGGCTGATTACAGCTTGGTGAAGGGATATTCGACGCCGTTGGTCTCCACACGGATGGAGGCGATGACCTGCGGCTCCAGCGGACGATCCATGCGGTCGGTCTTTTTGGACACAATGCCGTCCGCCACCTCCATGCCGGTAAGCACCTTGCCGAAAGCGGCATAGGCGCCGTCCAGATGGGGGCTGTCGCTGGTCATGATAAAGAACTGGGAGCCGGCGGAATCCTTCATCATGCTGCGGGCCATGCTCAGCACGCCATAGGTGTGCTTGAGGGGATTGGCCACGCCGTTCTGGCTGAATTCGCCCTTGATGCGATAGCCGGGGCCGCCCATGCCGGTGCCGTCGGGGCAGCCGCCCTGAATCATAAAACCGGGGATGCAGCGGTGAAAGATCAGCCCATCATAAAAGCCGCCGTTGGCCAGGGAGATAAAGTTGCCAACGCTCTGGGGCGCAATTTCGGGATACAGCTCGCCCTGCATCACGCCGCCATCCTTCATGGTAATGGTAAACGTAGGATTTGCCATAGGAAAAACCTTCTTTCTAAAGCTCGTGGAGCTGTTATGATTTGTCAACGAGACCCTAAAATCTCATATTGCATTATACCCTGTTTAAAGGGGGAATGCAATGGGAGATGCGCAAGTTTGCATACGATTTGCCCGATTTATTCCTTTTCGGCGGCAGGCTCTGTATCGATCAGCCAGATCCGCTTTTCAAACCCTCCACGCTGTTTTGCTCTGGCTTTGCAAATGGCTTCCACTTGCTCAATGGTGCTTCCGCGCGCAATGATCACGGCGCGACAAGGTATTCCGTAAATGGTTTTCATTTTTCTTCACCCAGCGTATGCGTTGTCCATACTTCGCCCCAGCCGTTAGCCAGCGCGATGGGACGCAGCTTTTTACAGGCGGTCTTTGCGGCTTTCTCGCTTTCAAACACGCCGTAAACCACCGAGCCGCTGCCGGTCATCATGCCGCGCACC
>JAEDGL010000242.1 GCA_016297535.1 Clostridia bacterium
GCGCCTTGCCCCAGCCGGTATCGGAAATGGTAAAGTGGATGCCGTCGCGGTGCACACAATGCCAGTATTTGGCGGTAATGTAATGCCCCAGCGGATACTTGAAGCTGTGCGTGGCAATTTTGGGATAGCCCGTGGTGCCGGAGGTAAAGAACATCAGCATCGGCTCATCACCGCAAGGCGTATCCTGCGTGCGCTGGTAGCGGCGGCTGAACAGGCCGAACTCGCTGTTAAAATCATGCCAGTCCTCGCGGCTGCCTCCCACCAGGATTTTGGTTTTCAGCGTGGGACAGGTTTGCGCGGCCAACTCCACCTGATGAGCCACGTCGCCGTCGGCGGTGCAGAGAATGGCGCTTACGCCCGCGGCCTGGAAGCGGTACTCAAAATCGTGCGCCATCAGCTGGTTGGTGGCGGGGATGGCGATGGCGCCCAGCTTGCACAGCGCCACCATGGCGGGCCAGAACTGCCAGTGACGCTTGAGCACCAGCATCACGCGGTCGCCCTTTTTGATGCCCAGGGAGGTAAAGTAGTTGGCGGACTGGGCGGACAGATCCTTGATATCCTTAAAGGTGAAGCGCCGCTCCTCCTTAGTACGGGAAAGGTGCAGCATGGCCAGCTTGTCGGGATCCTTGCGCGCCACGGCGTCCACAATATCAAAGCCAAAGTTGAACTGATCCTCGTTCATGAAATCAATGGATTTGAGAGTGCCGTTTTCATCCTCCTCGGCTTTGATAAACTTCATGCAGCACAGGCCGGGATCGGTTTCGGAAACGGGTGCGTGCTTTTCCACAATTTCGGGCGCAACGCTGGATTTGCCGTGCAGCACCACGGCCAGGAACAGGCACTCCTCCCCCTCCACGGCAATCATGCCGTGCGGCGTGGCGGAATCGTAGTAGATGCTGTCGCCCTCGTGCAGGATTTCCACATGCTCGCCGATCTGCACCTTGAGAGAGCCCTTCAGGATCAGGTCAAACTCCTGTCCGGCGTGGGTGGCCAGGTGGATGGGCTTGTCCTGCTGCTCGGGCAGATAATCGTAGCGCACCCAGTAGGGCTCCGCAATCTTCTGGCGGAACATGGGCGCCAGGTTCTGAATGCGGATGCCGCGCTCGTGCGCGGTGGTGATACCGCGATCCTTGCGGGTAACGGTGTAGTTGGACAAATGGGCGCTGTAGCCCTCCAGCAGGTCGGTCAGCTCGATGCCAAACGCCAGCGCGCATTTGTGGATAAACGAGAAGGGCAGATCCACCGTTCCGTTTTCATATTCCACATAGGTCGGCTCCGTCACCTGGGTGCGAATGGCCATCTCCGCCGTGGAGTAGCCCATAATCTGTCTCATTTCGCGGATACGAAGGGAGATCTCCTGAATCTGCTGTTCTGCCTGTGTCATCCGGCATTCCTCCTTTGAATCAAAACGAAAAACCCATCCCAAAGATTGCCTATCTTTGAGACGGGTGTACATACATCCGCGGTACCACTCAAATTGCAGCCTTCGCTGCCGCTCTACGGGTTCCAACAAACCCTGTGCATTCACGCAGCCTCACGTAAGACCTTACTCACCCTTGTTCAGGTCTTCAACTCAGAAGGGATGGGCCCCTTGAAACTTTCGCTGCCGGTTTGCACCAACCACCGGCTCTCTGAAAGCGTCCGTCCCGGCCGTCTTCATCATCGTCTTTGGGATGATATTCGATTATGGCTGAGATCATAGCACTTTTGCAGGAGGCTGTCAACCGTACGAGGGACAAAAACAGCACAAAAACATCAGCGGCTCCGCGCGCTCTTTTCCAACTGTTCTTTCCTTGTATATTGCTTGTCATTTGCGCGTAAAGCCGATACAATGAGCGTGCTCCCTCTTCCCACTATCAATAAAGGACGGTACAGATAAATGGAAAAAATCCGCATGATCACCCCGCTGGTTGAGATGGACGGCGACGAGATGACCCGCATCCTTTGGCAGAAAATCAAGGAAAAGCTGATTTTGCCCTTTGTGGATCTCAAAACCGAATACTACGATCTGGGGCTGAAGCACCGCGATGAAACAAACGATCAGGTAACGGTGGACAGCGCCAACGCCACGCTCAAATACGGCGTGGCCGTCAAGTGCGCCACCA
>JAEDGL010000082.1 GCA_016297535.1 Clostridia bacterium
GCACGGGTGCGCAGTATGCGTATCCGTGCCCCGTTCTATCCGGCTTTTTATTGGATAGTAACTTGCTATTTCCGGGCGGTCACGATAGAATATATACAGAAACATCGTGAAAGGATGAGGAAATCACGGCATATCAAAGAAAGCTGGACAAGGATATTCGATGCCCGCTGGAATACGGTATGGAGCTGTTCGGCGGGAAATGGAACTCCCGGATCATCTGCGTGCTTTCCACCCTCGGAACGCTGCGCTACAGTGAACTGCGCAAGGAGATGGGCAATATCACAGATGCTGTCCTGGCATCAACACTGAAAGAGTTGATCGCAAACGAGATCGTCTTGCGGAAGTCCTATGATGAGATTCCGCCCAGAGTAGAGTATTCTCTGACGGAAAAGGGGGCGTCCGTCGTTCCAATTTTGCAGAGCATTTGCCAATGGGCCGCCAAATCCATTCAAATCCGAACCAGAAGCTGGTTCGGATTTGTTGTTCTATTCTCCGCCAAACGCATCCAAATCCGAACAGGGAGATGGTTCAGATTCAGACCGCTGACAAAGTTGCCGGCGGTCTTGTCAAGTGCATAAAGCAAGAAAAAATTGGAATAAGCATCGAATATATCCATTCGTCGGTCGATTTCTGCTTTACATATCAACCACTTTATGCTATTCTAAATCGACCGAACGATCGGTTAACGAATGAAGTGAGGATACGATGAAAGAACGAGACGAACAGGCGTTTCAGCGGAAAAAGGCAGAGATTATGGAAGCCTGTTTTAACTGTTATGCGGAAAACGGCCTGAGCGGAACAGGCATACAGGCGCTGGCCGATGCCTGCGGCCTGTCCAAAGCCAGCCTGTATACCTATTTTGATTCGCTGGACGATTTGATTGTGGAATCCACCGCGTACTGCATGAGCAAGGTGGAGGATGAGTTTATGCAGCTTGCGCCTACGGGGATGCAGGATATTTCAAGATTCATCGATGAGGTGCCCTATTGGACGGCAGAGCGTCATGGAAAAAAATACCGTCTGATGTATCAGGTATATACCCATCCCAAATACATTGAGCACGGCAAAACATTCTTTGTCGGAGTGAATGAGCGCTATCATGCCTATGCCAGGCAACTGGAGCCCCTGCTGGGCATGCCCAGCGATGTAATCACACCGCTCATCTTCATCTTTGTCCGCGCGTCGGTGCATTATGCCCTGTTTGAGGACGAGTATTACCTGAAGAGCCAGATGCAAGTGCTAAAGCAAAGTGTTTTTCTTCTCAGCAGGCAGTACCGAAAGGACAATCAGGAATGAAGAAGCAGGCATGGATTTCTTTGCTTTGCTGCCTGCTGATGCTGTGCTGCGGCGCGATTGCCGCGCAGCCGGATGCAGCCGTTCGGGTGGGCAGCGTCATCTATGATTTGCAGACGGTCCAGAGCGCTCTGACGGCGAGCTGCTTGCTTTACGAGGCATCGGGCGTGAGCCTGAACGATGCGCAGAAGCAGCAGCTTGCAGACAGCGTACTGGAGCATTTTATCAGCTTGGGCGTGCGGGAAAACCTGCTGCGCGAGGCGGGACAGGCAGATCTCGATGCTCAGACGCAGCTTTTGCTGGATGAACAGGCCCGCCAGGCTTACGAAGCTGCATGGCAGCAACTGTCCGCAGCCATCCGCGAGGAATCTCCTGATGTGTCTGACGAGCAGATCGACGCGTTCCTGTCGGACATGGGCTGCACGCAAGACGCCTATCGTCAGGAGATGGAGCTGGCTCTGAAAAACCAGCGGCTGCTGGATCTGTACTGTGGCGAAATCACCCTCAGCGACGCAGAGGCAAGCGAGTACTATGAGCAGCAGTTTGTCTCCGTCTGCCGGGATCGCTATGAAGGGAACATTCCGCTGTTTGAGCAGGAGGTTCTGGTAGACGGCGGAATTTCCTATTATATTCCGCAGGGCTACCGGCGCATCAAGCACATCGTGATGGCGCTGCCCGAGGATATGGCGGACAGGCTTTCCGCCCTGCAGTCAGGTGCGCCGTCGATCAGCCAGAGCGAGTGGCAGGCCCTGTTTGACGCCGCCGGCGAGGTTATGAAGCCAAAGACGGATGCCATCTATCAGGCGCTGGCGAGCGGAGAGAGCTTTGAAGGCCAGATGAAACTGTATTCCTACGATACAGGCGTTGCGCCCGAGGACGCCGGTTACCTGATCCATGCCGATTCCGGGCTTTGGGACGATGGCTTTCTCAAGGCAGCGATGGCGCTGGAGCATCCGGGGGATGTATCCGAGCCCGTGGTCACGGCGGCCGGTATCCACATCATTCTGTATGCGGGCGACGAACCCGCAGGGCCCCTTGCCCTGACGCAGGAACAGCAGGATCTGCTGCGGCAGGCCGCACTGACAGACAAACAGACCCAGGCGCTGCAGGCACTGGCGAGCCAGCACCGCAGCGACTACGAGATTGAAACCCATCCCGAATGGCTGACGATTTCCATCGAACCCCGATGAACAGGAGGATTCTTCCATGATCAAACGGCTTCTTTCCCTTCTGCTGATGCTTACACTGCTGCTGAGCGCGGCATCAGGCCTTGGCGAGCAGATGCCCAGCCTCAGCTCCGCAAGGATCAACGCCCTGCAAAAGCTGGCCGGGGAAAACGGCGCGCAGTGGCGCGAGGGCATGCTGCCCTCGCCGGACATGAACGCCTTCCAGATGTGGCAATGGACGGACTGGTTCCTGTCCAACAGGGTGCGCAGCCTGCTGGGCACCCTGCAGGATTATCAACAGCTGGAACCGGGCACGCCCCTGAATGCTCAGGCAGAAAACGATCAATGGCAGCTGCGCGAAACGGAGAACATCCTCTCCCGTTTTGAAGCGCAGCTGGAGGAGGATCGGCTGGCGATTCTTAACGGCATCAGGTTGTTTCAAAGCAGCGGTACGGGCAATGCCGAACGTCTGGCTGCCTACAACCGCATTCAGCAGGCCGAAAACGAGATCGGGCAGATCATTACGACCATCTGCCGGGATTATCAAACCTATCTGTCAGCGGTGAACAGCTGCAGCAACGGATTGCAGACAAAATATGGCGGCTATACGCTTGATGTGCAGGCCCATGCATCTGACAGCCTTGCCAAAGATGCCGCCAATCTGGAAAAGAGCGAAAACTCCGTCAAGGCAGATTTCAGCGTTTCCGTCATTTCCACGCATCAGTTTTGCATCCGGGTCTTTGATGCCAACAAAAATCCCCTCAACAGTGCGACGGTCACGGTGACCAATCCGCTGAACCAGACCCAAAAGCAGGCCACCACCAACGCACAGGGCAAAGCGGTTTTCTGGGTGGGCGATTTGGGCGCGGACGAAAAGAGCGAGCTGCTGCTGAGCCTGCGCGTCGAGGCTGATGGCTACCGCACACGCGAGATGCAAACCATCAGGCTTCGCAGCGGCGAAACCCGGAGCGTCGATCTGCAGAAGGATGATGGTACGCCCTATCTGATCATGGGCTGCTTTAACGGCAAGGATATCCTTACCGAATCAAACACCTATTACTGTACAAAGCAGAACACGGTCCATCAGGCCTTTACCGTAAAGCTGCACAGCGACAAGGATGGCGAGCTGCAGCTGTGCTATCCTGTGGACGCGAATGCGACCGAGTACAAAACCGTGGTCAAAAAATTTACCGCAGCCGATAGCGACAAAACGGTGCTGAAGTTTGAGGATCAGTGGCTGAGCAAGCTGCCTCCGGGCGCCAGAGTGTCCTTTACGATCAGGACCGGCGGCGAGCAGGTTACCACCGATACCCTACTGGTCATCCAGAAGGCCATGGTGGAGGAGCCCATCCTGAGCAGGAACGCGCTGTTTTCGCTTTTCGGCGGGGCGAACGCTTTGAGCTTCAGCATTCCGGGCGCTGTTCCCTTCATCGGCGGAAGCCGCCTGTCCATTGATATGGCGGACAATCTGCCCCAGGCGGTGTATTTGCCCTCCTATAGGGCGATGTACGCCCTGGGCTATGATTTCAAGCCGGAGCAGGTCAACTGGCAAACCCGGGACGCGGAGGATGAGGCGCGCGCGGTCAAGGAATTTGAGTTGAAGGGCAAGGCCGACGAGGCGCTGGCCCTGGCCGGTGCCTATCGCAACATCAACACCACCACGCAAGGCATCCTGCTGGGAGAGCAAAGCGGGAATGTCACGCCCTTTGCATCGCTGCAGGGCCTGTACCGTGCCAATCACAACGCCCTTGAATTAAGCGGTACCGCCGGCGCAGCCATGGCTTTCCAGTCGGATATCTCGCAGACCTTCTCCATTGGCCCCGCGCCCTTCTTTGCGGGGGTGACCTTGGACATGGGCGCCGGCTTCGGCCTGGACGTTACCTCGACCACGCAGCTGGATGTAACCGGCGGCGTGCCGGAGGTTGTCGGGAATCCGAAGATTGACTACGGAAGCGTCAGCAGCGTTTCCTTCAAGATGGATATGCGCACCACCTCCGGCATGGGCGTCAGGGATGACGTGACCGTCGATGTCAGCGGCTATGGCAGCCTGACCCCCACGGCGGACTTTGCCCGGAGGAACATGGCCGCCAAGCTCGACATGGGCATGTACGCCACCGTGCGCAAGATGTTCACCAAGTGGAAGAGCGCCGCCTGGGAGGGCCAGCTGTCCCTGGGCGAGAATGCTGCGGCTCCGACACCCGACACGCTCATCTGTTCCATGCCGGTCAACGAAAGGGTGGAGCCACAATCTGAGGATAAGCTGTTCAATCCGCTGGACATTGCAGCGGATGAAGCGCAGTTTGCAACAATCGGCACAGACACCTACATGTTCTGGATTCAGCCCGGCATTGGCGACCAAGTGCCGCACGTGAACTGGTATAACCTGAGCGAATTGACCAAGTATCTTCGCGGTGAAATCACGTTAAGCCAGGTAAGTCATGGCGAGGTCAACTTTCTGCAGGGCGGTCAGTTGGTTCCCCAGCGCCAGAGATTGTGCAGTGACTACGCCTTCGCCCTGGAGGCCAGGGAAGATTACTGTGCGCTGACCATCCTCAGCGGAGCATTCCCCTCAGCCGGCTCCGGGGAAGAGCCCGCCCCGCCGTCCAAGGCCTGCGTGGCCACCGTGCTGATGTGGCGCTACGACGGGACTGACGATCCCCAAAGAGAAGGAGACCTGGAGATGAAGGGCTATCAGGAGTGGTCGACCTTCAATCAGGGCGCCGACTATCCCATTATGCCGGAGGTTCATCTGCTCGAGAACAATGGTATCCTGAGCGCCTATGTCACAGCCGGAAGCCCGGAGAAGATCAACAGCCAGCTGTATGCCTATGACTCCACTTACATGGACAAGACCGGGGCCTATCTGCAAAATACCCGGAGCCTGACCTGTGCAGATGCGTCGGAGATCAACCGCTACAGCATTGCAAACGTCTCTGCATCGGGTCAGCAGGCAGCGTTCTATGCCTTGAATGCGCAGGGTACGCTGTCCCGCCTGTCCGGTACTACCCGCAGCAGTGATCTGCTGGCGCAGGGGAACATCATCAATTTCCGTGTATATTCTCAGCTTGATACAGGTTCTGCCCAGGACAGGCTGTTCTATCTGGAGCGGGTGAAGCTGGAGGAGGGCAAATACACCCAGCGCCTCAAAAGCTGGACAAACACTGCCGCGGGGCCGGTGATCACGGATTATGACGTGGAGCTCGTCGCGGACAGCTTTGATATTGTCCAATTCGGCTCGGGTGTGTATCTGTACTGGACGGAAAGCTCGGCCCCAACGGGTTCTGCCGGGCAGGGAATCCAGGCGAAGTATCTGGTGCGGTGTGTGCGTTACGACCCCGGTACGGATACGGTCAGCGGCCCCTTCAGCCTGGTGGAGCTTTCAGAGTGCCCCAACAGCGTCAGGCTGCTGGACGACGGAACCGGCTACTATACGGTGGATCTGGAAAGCAGCCAGGGCTCCTATGTACAGCAGTCGCTTTCCACGTTCACCTACACGCTGGTCAGCGCGGCTGAGCTGACGGCCGCCGCGCCCATCAATCCCAGCGTCCGCGCCGGAGACTATGCCGAGGTCGTGTTCTCTGTCAGGAATACCGGCAATGTCCCGCTGTCCGGCTTCAATGTGAAGATCAGCGATGGCAGCAAAGTGCTCCAGACCCTCCACATTGACTGCATCAACCCGGAAAACAACAGCAGTACGATTGGCACAAGGGTTATGAAGGGCGCGCATACCGTGAGCCGGATCAGCAGCATATACGATCCGCTGAACCATGACAGCTGGAATATCACCCAGACGCAGGCCAGCAGAAGCACGTCGCTCCGTCCGGTGCAAACCACCATGCTGATGCCGGGGGACACGCACAGCTACACCGCCAGGCTGCTGGTTCCGGCAGACTGGATGGGCGGAAAGACGCTCACCGCAGCAATCGACAGTGTGGAGGGCAAGCCTTCGCTGCGCGGAGCAGCGGAGAACGGCGTTCTGATGCTGACAGGCGTGAATGATGCAGCCATCCCGATGAGCACCCGACCCAGCACGGACGTACAGGTGCTGAATACCGATGCACACGACCTGATGCTCAGCGCACAGCTCTTCCAGCGCAGCGGCGAGAACTATGTGCACATCACCCTTCGGAATCGAAGCGGCAACACTGCATCTGCTGTAACCCCGGTGCTAACCTCCTCTTTCCGGGGTGAAACGATGTTCAGCCATTCATTTGTCAATACCATGGGCGATGACTTCGGCTATTCCATGGATATTCCCCTGAAAACGCTGACGAAGGGCCGCAGCCTGCAGGAGCTGGAGCTGCATGTGGGCGACAGGAACGATGCAAGCTATGAGGATTTTGCGGATTCGGACAACCATGTGCGTCTGCTGCTGACTGTGCAGCTGTGCATCGTTAAGCAGCCTCAAAGTATCCCCGCGTCCGAAGGAAAGGAGGCCGTATTCTCCGTAACGGCCGCCGGCGGCGAAAAGCCCTACCGCTACCAGTGGCAGCTTATGACCGAAATGGGTCAATGGAAGAATATCCCGGGTGCTGATCAGGACACCTACCGCATCGCATCGGTCAAAAACGAACAGAACGGCCTGACTGTGCGCTGCGTGGTCACAGATCAGTTCGGGGACAGCGTTACTTCTGATTCTGCTACGCTGTTCGTTCTGCCGCTAACCGGTGACAGATCGCAGCTGACGCTGTGGCTTCTGCTGGCGCTCTCGTCCGTGGCTATGCTGGTAGTGCTGGGCCGCAAGCGGTACAGCAGATGACAAAGCCAGGAGATTGCCTGATGGCACTCCTGCATGGAAACCTTCCCATGCCCGGAGGCTTCATCGTAGGGATGAAAATGAGAATCTCCGATCAGAATGATCCATACACAATTCGCCGTCAGGGAACACCTCGTTCTCTGACGGCTTCTCTATCATTATCCTATTCTCATAGAATATCGGTTTTTCACATATGTCGTGTTTCCTCTCTTCCGCGTTCCTTGCGCACATGCATCTTTCCAGAATGCACTTTGTTCAACTGCAACTGGGAACATTTTCCCTTTCCGGCTCGTCTATTTCATGAACCCATCACAAGGAGATGCCCCTATGCAGAAACTTGCTTTGATCATGGCAGCGCTGATGATGCTTGTGACCCGTGCTGTCACAGAGGATGCCGATCATACGATCATTGGAGGAACGGACGGCCCCACGGCGATTTACCTGAAAAAAACGTCTGAACCAGCCTTTGGTTCCATCACCCTGTCCTTTGACGCCAACATCACCACCGGGTATGAATGGAAGGCATCCGTCGTTGGCGGCGATTCTGTGGAGATCGACATGGATGGAAGTGGCTACAGGGTCGTTCCTTCTGCCGATCCGCTGGCCTGCGGCACGGGAGGGACATGTATCTTCAAGCTGAATGCGCTGAAGCCCGGTGAGAGCATTTTCCGTTTCACATACAGCCGGGCATGGGAGAATGAACCCATACAGGAGCTCTACATGCTTGCTGTTGTCGAGGATGACCTGCTGATCTACACCGTTGATGTAACCGAAACCGGCGTGTATGATGGCACCGTCACCCATGTGGATGCCGCTGATCATTCCGTCACACTGAGCACCGGTCGTCTGGGGGAAGTCACCGCTCGCTTTAACGAGAAGGACGAATTGCCTGCGCAGGGGGAGCGCATCATGGTGTACACCAACGGCACGATGATCATGCCTCTGCCAGCGATCGTGGATGTGATTGCCTGGAGCAGCCTGTTTTCTGACGAGACAGGTTGTCAATGATTTTCTGATTGCGTTTATAACAGCAGCCCATTAAACAATGATGGGATAAAAGCAAAACGGCTGAACAAAAGAGCGAATAGAGGGCGTTGTTATCAAGCTCGCCAAGAAAAACACCGCGCTCCAAAAAGGCCGTTCGTATCTCCGAACCGCCCCGCCGTACACATTGTCCGCAGACAAACAGGAGGGCATGATGGAAATGTTTGTTTTTAATATCATATTCTTCATAGCGGCGTTTATTGCCGTTCTCTCCGCAGCCTTTTTCCTGATCAGCTTTTTTGCGACCGGCTGCACCGGGAAAGCAAAAAAGCGTATGCAAAAGGGTACCGCTACCCTCGTCCGCGTAACAAAGGACCGTCAGAATGGCTCGCAGGATTTTGAGATTGTGTACACCTGCGACGGTACTGAGCTTAAGGTCATGGTATCTCAGGAGCATGTGGAGGGCATCAGTCCCATGACGCCTGATGGTACTCAGGTACCCATCTGGTACGATCCCCAAAAGCCGAAACGGGTCATCATCGCGGAAGACCTTTCCATGGAGAAAACCATGCAATCCTGGAAACGCATCCGGAAACGCTCCCTGATCCTGATGCTCATTTTTGGGTGTATAACGATGTACGCTCTTCCCCATTCAGAGCAGGCACCGGGATTGCCGCGCCTAACGATGACCCCCATCGGTCAGTTCCGCGAGGAGATTGCTGCGCTGGCAGATCAAACGCCCACCGCGCTTGCCTATACCGAGTCCATCGGATCGCCGGAAACATTCTCCGTTACCGTTGACGATCCCGCCATTGCAAAAAAAGTGCTGGATATGATTTTGAGTGCCTCCGTAAATCGGCTCGGCTGCCAGATGGATATGTACCAGCTGCAGTACGAAGAATACCGCTTTGTCTTTGGCGAGGATACCTACACTTTCAGCTTTGTTCCCCGAAGCTATTTCTGCTACGGCGGCAAGTACTACGAGCTGGGCGAAAACAGGCTGAACAAGGTACGCGATTTTTTGCACGAAATGGCAACGGAAGCGGGAGCTCTCGGGGAGCCGCAGTCAAAGTGGTATGGCGAGGAGGCTGTGCTACGGGCGCGCTTTGTGGACAATGGGGATGAGGCGCGCTCTCTGACAGAGCTGACGCTAACGGCAGGCGGAGAATGCCTTACCGGGATCCTTGAGGGCGCTTATGATGTGCTGTCTGTGGATCGGCAGCCGGACGGCTATGTAATCCGCTACACGTACGGAGATTTTTACAGCCATGAGACGATCCGTATCAGCCGCGTCTCTGTGGAAAATGGAGAAATGATCATTACCGACATGGCGCAGTAGAGCAGGCAATTCCATCATGGTTTGATCAAATTGTTTTACTATCATATAGTTCACACACACTGTAATTGAGATTGCGCCTGTGGTAACTCCGGATCCAGTTTAGTTCTGTTTCCGTGTGCGCGTTTGGATGCTGGCTGTGCGGTCGATGTGATTTGGGCAGCAGCGATTCGCGTGTACCGTCGTACTGCCTGTTCCATCTCATGAGCGATGCCTTTGATATGTGATACCGTCTTACCACAAATCCGATATCTCCTGTTTGACGATACAGCTTTACCGAGTTGATTTTTGTGCTCATTTCATGTGGCAAATACCGCTTGTTCTGTGTTATACTCTTCATGGCGTTTGAGTCCTCCGTTAGCGTTTGGTTTGGCGACTTTATTCTAACAGACTCTTTCGCCTTTTTCCTTTCTCTCCAGTCTCGCATCTATACGCCAGCAGCAGCATCGTCCTCTTTCATGGCAGCAACAGCTGGGAATATACCCGGCTCGGCTGGATTGAGGAGACGCAAAACCTGCGCGATATTCTCAGCGGAATTGAGAACGAGATCACACTGAGTCTTGAATAAGGAGGAATGACTGATGATTTACAACACCTTTCAAAACATGAAGCTCTCTGCCCTTGGCATGGGCAACATGCGTCTGCCGGTGGTAAACGGCAATGATGCGGCAATTGACGAAGCGGCAACCGAAGCAATTCTGGACTATTGCATGACCCATGGTATCAACTACTATGATACCGCATGGGGCTATCACAGCGGCAATTCCGAGCTGGTGGTGGGCAAGCTTCTGCAAAAGTATCCCCGGGAGAGCTTCTATCTTGCCTCCAAGTTTCCCGGCTATGACCTGAACAACATGGGAAAGGTTGAGGAAATTTTTGAAGAACAGCTCAGAAAATGCCGCGTCGAATATTTTGATTTCTATCTTTTCCACAATGTATGCGAGATGAACATCAATCAGTATCTTGATCCCCGGTACCGTACCTATGAGTATCTGATGGAGCAGAAGCGCAATGGGCGTATCCGCCATCTCGGGTTTTCCGCTCATGGCGACATTCCCACAATCCGCCGTTTCTTGGAGGCTTACGGCAAGGACATGGAATTTGGCCAGATCGAGCTGAATTGGTTTGACTGGGAATTCCAGAACGCAAAGGGTAAGCTGGATCTGCTGAAGGAGTGGAATATCCCCGTGTGGGTTATGGAACCCGTGCGTGGCGGTCAGCTGGCAAAACTGCAGGCGGATGATACCGCAAAGCTGAAAGCCGCCCGCCCCGATGAGAAAATTCCAGCCTGGTCCTTCCGCTTTCTGCAAAGCCTGCCCCAGGTAACCATGACCCTGTCCGGCATGAGCAGCATGCAGCAGGTAATCGATAATATCGCAACCTATGAAGAAAGCAAACCCCTAAACGATGACGAAATGAAGCTGGTGCTTTCCGTGGCGGATGACATGATTCGCCGCACTGCTGTACCCTGCACCGCCTGCCATTACTGCGTCAGCCATTGCCCCATGCAGCTGCCTATTCCCGATTTGCTAAAGCTGTACAACGAGTCCGTGGCCGCGGGGCCGGGCGCATTCATTGCTTCTATGGCGCTTTCTGCTTTCGCGCAAAATCAGCAGCCTTCCTGCTGTATTGGTTGCCGGGCCTGCGAACAGGTCTGTCCGCAACAAATTCACATTCCGGACGCGCTGGCTGATTTTGCCGTCCGCGTCGGTCAGAAAGGATGACAAGCATGGCAAAGAA
>JAEDGL010000243.1 GCA_016297535.1 Clostridia bacterium
CACCAGCTCCTGAACGCCCGTTTTGACATTTCGTTTGCAGGCCATTATCTTCCGGTTGGCACCCATTCGCCGGGGCGCTGCAGGGCGCGCATGGCGGCGTCGATGATAGCGATCACGCGCAGGGTATTCTGATGGGGAACCGGCGGCTGCGGATGGTTGAAGAAATCCGCCATAGCCTTGATGCAGCCCTCCCAGAAATTGGAGGTTACATCGATATGCCCGCCTGTGCCGTCGCGGTAGCCAAGGTTCATGCCAAAGCCGGCGTTGGTAGGCCATACCGCCACCTTGGCGCGCTGCCCGCCCGCAAATTCCACCAGAACGGTGGGATAATCCGCCGTGCCGATGGACTGCACGCGCACGGGCTCATCGGGAATGAGCGACACAATGGGCTCCAGCTGATGAACGGAGTAATGCTCAAACCGGCCCGGGCCCCAGCTGTCGATCATCTCCACCGCTTTGGCGCGCGGCGCCTGATACTCGTCGGCGTAATACAGCGCCGAGGAAGAGTAGCAGGGCGTGTGCCCCTCCTGCGCCATGGCAAAAATCTGCTCTGCCTGCGCAAGCGTGGGCGCGAAGGTTTTATCCACATAGGTGGGCTTGCCGGAGGCAAGCGGCAGCCTGCACAGCTCCACATGCTTTTCGGGGTTGTCGGGAGAAAGCACAATCAGCACGTCGCTTTTTTCAATCAGCTCCTCCATGCTGCTCAGCACCTGCACGCCGTATTTGCGGCTCCATTCGGCTGCGGTCAGCCCGCCGGGCTTGTCGATCTGGCTCCATGCATAGGCAACCTCAAAGCCCTGCGTCCACTGGCGAAAGAACTGCGGGTAGTTGTTGGCGTGCCATTCATCCAGAAAATAGTCAATGAAGCCAATCTTTTTCACTCAGGCTTCCTCCTCAAACACAACCTCGCGGTGGGCGGCGGAGGAATCGTAGATGCCCTGCATGATCCTGGCGGTTTTGATGGTAACGTCGATATGGCTGGGCAGCTTTTCTCCGCCGCGCACGCAGCGCAGGAAGCCGTCAATCTCGTTCTGGAACATATTGGAGGTGGGGAAGTCGTACTCGGTTTTGGTCAGCATGCCGTTTTCGGCGCCGTACTTGGTAAAGCCGCCGCCGTACTGCAGGCGGATGCCGGCCTTGTCGCCCATAAAATCGATGTAGGTTTCCTTTTCGCCAATGTTCTGCGCCCACGCTCCGTGGAAGGTGATGACCGGGCCGTTGGTACGCACGATGCCGGCGATGGAATCATCCACGTCATAGGTGCCGTTGTAATCGGGCGGGCCTGCCCACATGCTGGTGTAGGTGTAGTTTTTCATATCCTTGCCCAGCTTGCAGAACGCCTCGCCGGATACGGTTTTGGCCACGGGATCGCCGGTGCAGTACATAACGATATCCAGGTAATGCACGCCCCAGTCAATCAACGCGCCGCCGCCCGCGATGGCGTTGGTGGTAAACGCGCCGCCCAGGCCGGGGATGGAGCGGTGAGCGCGGAAGGAGACATACACATGGTAAATCTCGCCCAGCTCGCCCGCGTCGATGATCTGCTTGATTTTGTTGACGGAGTCGTTAAAGCGGTTGACCACGCCGATGTTGAGGGTTTTTCCGCTCTCGTGCTGGGCCTTTTGCATTTCCAGCGCCTCGGCATAGGTGCGGGCGGCGGGCTTTTCGCACAGCACATGCTTGCCCGCCCTGAGCGCGTCGATGGTGATGATGGAGTGCATCCGGTTGGGCGTACAGACGGATACGGCTTCCACCTCGGGATCGTTGAGAATGTCGTGATAGTCGGTTACCGCCTTGCCGCAGCCGTATTTTTCCACGGCAGCCTGGGCACGCTCGGGGATGATATCGCAGAAATACTTGATTTCGGCGTCCTTGTTGGCCATGTAGGCCGGGATGTGGGCATTGTTGGCAATGCTGCCGCAGCCAATAACGCCTACTTTGATGGTTTCCATAACAGACAGACCTCCTTGATTGATGTATGGATGCTGAAACGGAAATACGGGTTGCCATATGTACACAGTATAGCACAACAAAGCCCGAAAGCACAACCGG
>JAEDGL010000244.1 GCA_016297535.1 Clostridia bacterium
GCCGGGAATGCACCATTTGCCTACTCGCCTGCGGCTCGCCGGGCGGCAAATGGTGAAAGGAAAGCCTTGCTGCGCAAGGCAACCGAGCCCAGCGCACATGTCGCTGGGCTCGGAACAAGAGTCGGAGGGCTGCGGCCCTCCGACCCCTCCCAGAGGGTTTATCGATAGCCTGCAGTACCCGCCGCATTCCAGCAATGGAATGCGGCGGGCCTGCTTGTTTGCAGTTTCTTCATAATTTTCGCTTGACTTTTTTGCGAAGTATGGTATACTTTTTATCGAAAGGTCAAAGATAGTCAAACCATTTGATCTTTCCAAACTTCTTTTTTGCCTTTGGCTTCAGAAAAGGAGGCGCAAGCATATGACCAATCAGCAATTCACCGAAAAAAGCCGCGAGGCGCTTGCTTTGGCGCAGCAGCTAACCGTACAGTATCATCACCAGGAGGTAGCGCAGGAGCATCTGGCCTACGCGCTGCTCAGCGACGCGCAGGGGCTGATCCCCCAGCTGCTTACCAAAATGGGCAAGGCGCCGCAGGAAATTGCCAGCCGTCTGGAAACCATGCTTTCCCGCATGCCCAAGGTCATGGGCTCCAGCCGGGAGATGGATAAGCTCTATATCAGTGCCGATGCCGAGAAGGCCCTGCTGGCCGCGCAGGAGCGCGCAAAGCAGATGAAGGACGAATACCTCAGCGTGGAGCACCTGTTCCTGGGCCTGCTGGATAAGCCCAGCCGGTCCATGGCCGAATTGTGGAACGGCTACGCCATCAGCGAAAAAACCTTCCTGCCCACGCTGCAATCCGTTCGCGGCAACACCCGCGTTACCGGCGAAACCCCGGAGGAAACCTACGACGCGCTGGCCAAATACGGCACCGACCTCACCGAGGCGGCCCGCAAGCAGAAGCTGGATCCCGTTATCGGCCGCGATGGCGAAATCCGCAGCGTTATCCGCATCCTGACCCGCAAAACCAAAAACAACCCCGTGCTCATCGGCGAGCCGGGCGTTGGCAAAACCGCCATTGCCGAGGGGCTGGCACAGCGCATTGTGCGCGGAGACGTGCCCGAATCCCTGAAGGACCGCACGGTCTTCTGCCTGGACATGGGCAGCCTGATTGCGGGCGCCAAGTACCGCGGCGAGTTTGAGGAGCGCCTGAAGGCGGTGCTGGCCGAGATCAAAAAGAGCGAGGGCCGCATCCTGCTGTTTATCGATGAACTGCACACCATCGTGGGCGCGGGCAAAACCGAGGGCTCCATGGACGCGGGCAACCTGCTCAAGCCCATGCTGGCCCGCGGCGAGCTGCATCTGATCGGCGCGACCACGCTGGATGAATACCGCAAGTACATCGAAAAGGACGCCGCGCTCGAGCGCCGCTTCCAGCCCGTTATGGTAACCGAGCCCACCGTGGAGGATACCATTTCCATCCTGCGCGGCCTCAAGGAGCGCTACGAGGTGTTCCACGGCGTAAAGATTACCGACGGCGCGCTGATTGCTGCAGCCACACTGTCCAACCGTTACATCACCGACCGTTTCCTGCCGGACAAGGCCATCGACCTGGTGGACGAGGCCTGCGCCCTCATCCGCACCGAGATCGACTCCATGCCTGCCGAGCTGGATGGCGTAAGCCGCCGCATCATGCAGCTGGAAATTGAGCAGGCGGCGCTGAAAAAGGAAACTGACGAGGGCAGCCACCGCCGTCTGGAAACCCTGGAGGAGGAGCTGGCGCACCAGCGCGAGCAGTTCAACGCCATGAAGGCGCGCTGGGAAAACGAGAAATCCGCCATTTCCAAGGTGCAGAAGCTGCGCGAGGAAATCGAGCAGGTCAACGCCCAGATTGCGCAGGCCGAGCGCGCCTATGATCTGGGCAAGGCGGCGGAGCTGAAATACGGCCGTCTGCCCCAGCTGCAGCGCGAGCTGGCCCAGCAGGAGGAGACCGCCGACAGGAGCGAAGCCACGCTGCTGCGCGACAAGGTAACCGATGACGAGATCGCCCGCATCGTCAGCCGCTGGACGGGCGTGCCCGTCACCCGCCTCA
>JAEDGL010000245.1 GCA_016297535.1 Clostridia bacterium
GCTTCGGCAATCGCCTTCCCGATGCCGTGCGCGCCGCCCGTGATAACGGCGACTTTGCCTGAAAAGGTTCCGTTCATGATGGCCCACTCCCTCTGTGTTTGATCGGGTGAAAAAACATATCCGGCTTACTGCCCGGATGGACGGTTTTCCTGCTTCTTAAGGCATTCTCATTTGAGACCTGGATTGGATGCAGAAGCTGGAATGGGCTGCACATTGGATGCGATCTCTTCGACTGTATCCTGACGAAGCCATTTTCCGAATACCTGAGAGCCCTTCTGCGGCAGATAACCCATATCTGTAAACCCCAGCTTCTTCAGAAGCTCCTTGCTTGGAATATTCTCTGTTTCGGTAAAGCAGACATAATCCCATTCTGGATAGTGGTCGTGCAGATACTCCATCAGGGTGGACAAAGCCTCGTATGCATAACCTTTTCGATGGATTTTATAGGAAAATGTATAGCCGAAAGAGATGGTGCCTTCGTTGGGCATAACAACTATTTCGCCAATCATGACATCCGTTTCTTTTTGTGCGACACAAATGAGTGATGGCGCTTCCATGGTCAACTTGTCGTCTTTTCTTCTTTCTGCCAAAGCAACAATCCCATCATAATCCGTTGTTTGACCTCTTTGGTATTTTGAGCAAATCTCGTTGTTACGATAGTCAAACATCTCGTCAACATCTTTCCGGTCAATGTTTCGTAATCTAAGCCGATTTGTTTCTATAAATATCATTTCTTGATCTCCCCTTGATTCCGATTTGCCTCCGCGTGGCAAGGCCTGACCATCACGGCAGCCTGCCTGAACCCCTGATGATTCAGACTGACTTTGCTCAGAACAGATCCAGCGTATTATCCAGATAAATTTCCTCCCGCACCTTCAGCTGATGCTCCGGCTTTGTCAAATAATAGAGCAGGAATTCCAGAATCAGCGCGCTGCCCAGGCCGCGGCCCTCGATTTTGAACTGGGTAAAGCCCATGGGCAGGTAGGTGTTTACGATGTCGCCGATACCGATAAAGCCTGGGTTTTCCATGGCCCTGGAAAAGCGATAGCCGCTGCCGGCATCCGGCGCGGTGCAGCGATGCTCCGGGCCATCCTCGCCCAGAACCTTCCGGCTGACGGCCTCATAGCACTGCTTCCTTTCCCTGCAGCCGAAGAAGCAGCATTCGTTGCACAGCAATTCCACCTTCTCCTTTTGCTGATCGGATAGAGCGTTCAGCCTGCCAAACGCCTTGTTCAGGCGAAAATCCGGCACGACGTACCGGAACGCCTCCCGTTCCAGCTCGTGCTCAAGCTGCGCAAAGTCCGTCAGCACCTTGGTGGTGGAGGATACGAGGTACAGCCCCGGATACGTGCGCTGGATGTAGTTGAGAAGAAGCTCTGAATGGACGATCACGCCGTTTTGCGGCTCCACGCACGCTTCAAGCATCCGGCAAAGGGCGTTGCACCGCCCGTCGGAAAGGTGCTCTTCCCGCAGGAGCGAATTGCTGAACGTCAGCCGCGCGGAGATGCCGTATTCCCGCGCCAATGCCAGCGCCGCCTGCGGGTTGCAGCCCTCCGCGCCCACGCGCCCGCCGCCCCAGATGCAGTCCGCCGGAGCACCATAGAGGGAGCCGATTTCGCACCAGTCGTAGAACCATTCCCTGTGCGCCCGGAACAGCGGCAGGAACACGCGGTACAGGCCGTAAAACTCGAACAGGCCGGGGAGATGGTAAAGGGCAAAGCCCTGCTTGGCAGGTTCAGCGTTTGCGGTCATGAGAATCACCCTATCCATAAAACCTTTGGGAAAGTGCAGGGATAAAGGACAACGGATAGCCCCTTGGGTGATTATACACGCTCATGGCATCTTTCAGCAAGTCCCTCAAACCGGCCATCCGGGATAGCAGGTGGTCATCGCTGCCATGCCGGTATATGGCAAACCGCTTGCCTGCAGTTTGTCCGCTCTGCCATGTTCGGCCACGCGATTGCCGACGCAATGGGTGTGCCCAAAATGCAGCAGGAGCCGCAATCACTGCGGCTCCTGCTCAG
>JAEDGL010000246.1 GCA_016297535.1 Clostridia bacterium
TGCTGGGCTTGTCCAGCGAAGAAGGGGATGCGCAGGGACTTGGATATATTCCGTTTAGACTTCAAAAATTCCGCTTACAGGATCATTCGCTCAAAATCCCTCACCTGGGCTGGAACAGCGTAAATCTGAGCAAGCCAGATCATCCGCTGACTGTCGGCTTGGCAGAGGATGCACGGTTTTATTTTGTTCATAGCTATCATGCGGTGATGGAGAATGATGCTCATGTTTTCATGACCTGTGATTATGGCGGCGATTTTCCGGCTGCAGTATGCAAGGGCAATGTCTTTGGAACGCAGTTTCACCCGGAAAAAAGCCATCGTTTTGGGAAGTGTCTTATTCGCAACTTCATTCATATTCAAGCGCAGGAGGGAGAAGCGTGCTGAAAAGACCAAGGCTGATCCCCTGTCTGCTGCTGTTGGATGGCGGGCTAGTGAAAACCACACAGTTCAAGCGCCCCAATTATCTTGGCGATCCCATTAACACGGTCAAGCTGTTCAGTGAAATGGGCGTGGATGAACTTTGCATACAGGATATATCTCCTTCGCGCTATCAAAACGGTCCGGATTTTGAAAATCTGCGTATCATTGCGCGCCAAGCCTTTATGCCCATGTGCTACGGAGGCGGAATTACAATGGTGGAGCAAGCAGCGGAACTGTTCAGAATTGGTTTTGAAAAAGTGATGCTGAATGCCGCTTTGGTGGAGCAGCCTGCGCTGATTGAAGAAATCGCGAGGCGCTTTGGGTCACAAAGCGTAGTTGCTTCCGTTGATGTAAAACGCGGATGGTTTGGGCAACCAAAATGCTTTACTCACAACGGCCGCAGAAACACGAAACTGTCTCCTGAGCTTCTGTGCCGTCGTGCGCAGGAGCTGGGGGTGGGTGAGGTTCTGCTTAACGCTATTGATCGCGATGGAATGATGCAAGGATATGATTTGGAGCTTGTCAATCGCGTAACCAAAGAGCTGACAATTCCTCTGATTGCCTGCGGCGGCGCGAAAGACGCTTCGGATATGAAAAAATTATTGACTGAAACGGGCGCGCATGCAGCGGCGGCAGGCAGTATGTATGTATATTGGGGACCGCTGAAAGGAAAGCTCATTCACGTTCCGAGCGAGAACGAACTGAAGGCTCTTGGAATTTATCAGTGATTACAAATGGAGGAAACATGGCGAAATATCAGGTATGCACACGCTGCGTGATGGACTCCAGCGATCCGGGAGTCACCTTTGATGATCAAGGGGTTTGTTCTGCATGCAAACGTTACGAAGAAGCACGAATAAAGCGAGGCTATGTAAAAGGCAAGAGCGAAAGAGAGCTTGAGGAAACCGTTGCCCTCATGAAAAGAAAGGGGCGGAAACGTCCGTATGACTGCATCATCGGAATTTCGGGCGGAGTGGACAGCGCCTATCTGCTATACATGGCGCAAAAGCTGGGATTGAGAACGCTGGCTGTTCATGTGGATGGCGGCTGGAACAGTGAAATTGCAGAAAAGAACATTCGCAGGATGTGCGAAAAACTTCAGGTACAGTTGCATACATGGACCGTCGACTGGCCGACGATGAAGGAATTGCAGCGAGCCTATATGTATTCTGGCGTAGCCAATCTGGATATACCGCAGGATCATCTGTTTTGCTCTGCAATGCTTGAAATGGCGCGAAAATATAAAGTCAGGTATGTACTGAACGGCTCCAATATTGCAACAGAAGGCGCTTCTTCTCCTTTTACACCGCAGCACAGTTATCGGGATACATGGCACATGAGGAGTATCTACCGCACACACGGCCGTGGGAAAAGCTTGAAAAAGTATCCCTTTCTATCGCTGCATACTGCATGGTTCGGAATGCACGGAATTCGTCAGGTCCATCTGTTGAACATGATTCCTTACAGCAAAGCTGACGCCATCGATCTTCTTCAGCGTGAGTTTGGATGGGAATACTATGGTGGGAAGCATTTTGAAAGTCGCTTTACGCGTTATTTTCAGTCAGTATATCTGCCGCGTAAGTTCGGCTA
>JAEDGL010000083.1 GCA_016297535.1 Clostridia bacterium
GCTAGCCTGTCACGCTAGAGGTCGAGGGTTCGAGCCCCTTCCGGGTCGCCACTTTCTCTTGCCGGAGCTAACTTGCCGGTGTAGCTCAATTGGCAGAGCAGCTGATTTGTAATCAGCAGGTTGGGGGTTCAAGTCCCTTCACCGGCTCCACTTCCCAGGACAAGGGAAAACAGACATGGGTAGGTTCCCGAGTGGCCAAAGGGAGCAGACTGTAAATCTGCCGTCACAGACTTCGGTGGTTCGAATCCACCCCTGCCCACCAAAAGTCCTTCGCTCCGCCGCGAAGGCATTCTGCGGGAATGGCGGAATTGGCAGACGCGCATGATTCAGGTTCATGTGTTCTCACGGACATGCAGGTTCAAGTCCTGTTTCCCGCACCAAAATCCGAACGTTGAAAACGTTCGGATTTTTTTGATGGTGATGACCTTATCAAAGGTGCGTACAGCCATCGAAGAAGATTATAAAATAGCAAAGAGTAGACGTTGCCATCCAGCAACGCCCACTTTGTTATTTCTATGTGCCCCTGTATGAATATTACAATGGATTTACAAGGACGATCTGATGATACCGAAAAACAAGAGGATCGAAAGACTGGTTGTGAAAACGGTCATCAACGAAAACGGCTATGCAGTCGGAACGCCGAAATCGGTTTACCTGCCCGTATGAGCGTACTTCCGCCATCTGTCCGGCAGGGAGTATCACGTTGCCAACGCTGAACACATGCAGGAAGAAGTGCTGTTCACGATCAACTGGCGGAATGGCATCACAACCGCGCATGTGATACGCTACAACGGCGTTTTGTGGAATAATATGCGCGTGGATACGTTTGAGGGGTATAAGGGGGATATTTCGTTGTATTGCAAACGCCGATAGTGAAATTTCTCCACCATCTTTCGTTTTGGCTCCATATATGGTAAAATATCAGTGATTACTATGAAAACAGAGAGTCATACCCCTTTTTGCAACTGAATTCTTCTTCAGATTGCCGGTATTAAACCTGTTTTCAGAACGGATGGGATGAGGATTATGGACTTTTCGCACGCAAGAATTGCTTTTAATCACGAATATGCAAACAAGAGCATTCTGCCTAAGTCTTTTTGCACTGTCGACGGCAAATTTGTCGAGAACATTGCTATTAAAGATGCTCATGGTAATCCTAATGAAGAATTCTACAAATGGCAGTTCATATACAGCATGATACAGTCCGGTCGTATTCCGAGCCGTGATTATATAGGTGCAGAAATATATTTCCCTAAGGGTAATATTCATTCGCAGCCAATAAAAATTGACTCTGTTGTTTTTTCTGATATTTCTTGGTTGGACTATTATCGTAAGTACAGGGAGAATCCAAAAGATGTGGATTCTCTGCGAAAAGTACGAGAACTAGCCATTGAAGTGATTGAATATAAAAGAAATGATAAGACTATTGAGCAGGTTTTCAGCTCGCAGGTGCGTGCAGCTATCAAGGAGCCAGATAGTCCTTTTGTGTTGGGGATCTATTATGATACTGGGAGATTGTTCCTATTCAAGAGGATTGGAAATGACATAACTAGATTTGACAATAGTCTTAGTTTCCCTACCAGTCAGAAAATTCTAGAGCAGTATCAGCTTGAAATTACAGACCCGTATTACACCATACCTACACTGAATGATTTGGCGAAAATCATTAACAAGAATACTCGGACAGATAGAAGTCAAATGCATATAGAAGATCTTGATATTGTGTATACAATTCAAGATGACAATATGAAAAATGCTCTGAATTCTATTATGCGTGTATTGGATTCTGTCAGTTTGTCTAACGAAGAAGGTTACATGATACTGATACAGCTTATTGCTATGAAAATCTTTGATGAAAAGCAGAGAAAAGATCATGGCGGCTATATTCAGTTCTATATTAATAGTGATGAACTCTACAAGGGCAATTTGAATATACCAGAAGTACAAAAGTTCGTTTCGCGAATGAAAAAACTCTATAGCGAAGCTAAGGTGTACTATAACAATATTCTTGGTGAAAACAAAGTAGTATGGACACAAGAACGTCATGTGAAAGTGGCAAATGAAATTGTCCGACAGTTTCAGGATTATTCGTTTGTTCTTTCCAGCAATAACGATCTGTATCAACTGATTTTCTATAATTTTGCTACTAAATTCCAAAAGGATGAGAAGGCACAATTCTTGACCCCTCTGCCAATTATTGACTTCATAGTCAAAATCGTTAATCCCAAAGCAGGCGAAACCATCTGTGACCCTTGCTGTGGAATTGCGGACTTTCTTTCCAAGAGTTATGTGAACGCTGACATGAAACTCGATGATTGCCAACTCTATGGATTTGATAACGATTATAACATGACGGTTTTGGCGCAGCTAAATATGCTTCTCAATGGTGATGGCAATGCCGTTATCAAGCATATTCCGGAATATGGCACCATAAATCAAAAGTATACCGTTGATAAACGTGTAGTTACACTCAATAGTGCCATGCACGCGAGTGGGAATTGGGACAGATGGTATGATGGCACAGAATTGATGCAATATGATGTCATTCTGACTAATCCTCCGTTTGGAAAAAACCGCAGTCTTGATTTGTCGAATGCACACGATCTGGAAGTGTCAAAGCTATACGAACTGTATGATAGGTATACTGAAACAAATCCCAAATCCGGTTTGGATAAGGGCGTTGTATTTCTGGAAAATGCAATACGCCAAATTAAGGAAGGTGGAAGATTTGCAATAGTACTTAGTAATGCAATTATGTCGAACAACACATGGCCCTTTGTGCGTCAATGGGTTATGGAAAGAATACGAATAGTTGCACTTTTTGACCTTCCAGAAAATGTATTCGCTGAAACAGGTGTCAATACCACTATCCTTATTGGATATAAACCTTCTGCCGATAAACTACAGCAGCTTATAGCGGATGATTATACTGTCTTTACGCGCGATATACTTAATGTTGGATATAAGAAGAAAACAGCCAAAAGAACAGTAAAGTTCGACAATGACTATGCGCTGGATCCTGATACATTTGAAACCATTACCAACGATGAGGGCGAATCTGTTTTGAATGAAGATTTCTCTCAGATCATCAAGGAATTCAAGGAATGGTGTGTGTATCAGGAGTTGGAGTTGAAGGAGCTGTTCTTGGAGTGATGAATATGCATAAGCTGATAGTGCCTACAGAAGTCAAATTTTCGGAAATAAAAGCAAATAGCTCATTATCTCCGAACAATTACAAAAAATTGACTATAAAAAACAAGGAACAGCATACGGTTGCGTTCTATATGGATAGCGCTAGGCCTTATCAGAAAGGCATTGAACCCGGAAGCGGCTCGTATGTTCCATGTTCGACACAAGTGTTTCTGCGAAATAGTTGCATCAACAATATCTGCTTTTCGCCAGATAAAAGTAAGTACATTTACCTGAATCCGAATTATTATGAAGATTCTATGGTAGAACATGGCGATGTTCTATTTTGTACTGATGCTAATATCGGTGATTGCTGCTTGTTCATCAGCGATGGTGAAAAAGTGTGTTTTTCTTCCGGAGTAATAAAACTCTGTTTTCGGGAGGAAAAATACAAATACTATGTAATGGCGTTTATGCGAGATGAGTATTTCAGAGAGCAGCTAAAAGCAAAGACTCCCAAAGGCGCTACGATAAAACATTCGGGCGAGTTGTTCCTTGAGTGTTTAATTCCTGACTCCCCTGCAGAATGGGTGTATCCTATCGTTGAAGCGCTCATAAAGAACATATCTTACGCCGAATACATATCTAATTCTAAATTGCGAAAAACAGAACAGTTGATGCATGATGAACTGATAACAGCCACTTATCCGTACGTTAATCCTTCTGTTAGTCAACTGTTGAAAAAAGCAAGACTGGATTCAGGCGTATATTCTGATACGGTATATCAGTGGAAATGTAATATCGAAAATTACAAAAACGGATATACCGATCTTAAAGGATTTGGTTTCAAAACTCAGAGAGGACCAAGTCTGCAGGTCAGAGATCTAGGGCGTTCAATCCAAACCGATGATTACAGAAAAGGGTATAATATTTTGATATATCCTAGTGACATATCATCATCAGGCTACATTGAAAAAGTAACATATTTGGGCGCTAGAAATCCGATTTGGTTTTTGGGAGAAAAATATATACTATTTGCATCAGAGGGGACTATTGGAAAAACATTTGTTGTGTGTGATGATAAGATGCATTTTACAACAAACATCCACGGAACAATGATTTATCCAATCGAAAAAAACACACATATCAAATATAGTGTTTTCCTTGGCTTGTACTTGAATTGGTTGCGTAGTACGGAAGTACTAATGAAACTGTCAGTTGGTGCAAATGGAGGTAGCTTTGCCGTTGGATACTGGGACAATATCCTGATACCAAAGGTTGATGAATCTTTTATGGATACATTGAATATCCTCTATAATCACACAACAGATTTGTCTCCGACAATATTTGATGCATCAAAGCTAGAAAATACTGGGATATATCAGCTTAACAGTTTCTTGATCATCTGCAAAGCTGCATTACAAAAGCTGTGTAACGATATTAAGAATAATGAGTTGAAACCTAGCGATTACTACCATCAATTTGTATCAGAGTAATTGTCGAAAGCTACCCTTCAAAATACCCTTTACAGCTTCTGAAACGGCTTTACTGCGTTGTACAGGATGATACAAAAACACCATATATCGTGCTTTGCAAATACCGCATTGCACAATATATGGTATGGTTGCTGAATGACATTGAATTCAAGTCCTGTTTCCCGCACCAAATCCCAAAAAATCCGAACCAGATTATCATGAGGATCTGGTTCGGATTTTTTTGCCAGGAACAGAATCTGTTTCTTTTGCAGCTGTGTATTCGGGAAATGATTTTGGAAAAAGCCTCCTTTGCGATGGTTGGTTCTGCTTTGCAGGCGAACCAGCGGCAAAGGAGGCTTTGATCAATGAAGTCAGTTGTGGGCGTTGAGGCGGCGCATGATCTCCTGGTAGGCGTCCTCCACGCCGCCCAGGTCGCGGCGGAAACGATCCTTATCCAGCTTTTCGTGGGTTTTGGCGTCCCACAGGCGGCAGGTATCCGGGCTGATTTCATCCGCCAGAATGATGCTTCCATCGCTGGTGCGGCCAAACTCCAGCTTGAAATCCACCAGAATCACGCCGCATTCCTGCCAGAAGGCCTTCAGAAATTCGTTCACCTGCAGCGCATAGCTGCGGATGGTCGCGATTTCCTCCTGCGTGGCAAGCTCCAGCGCAAGCGCGTGGGAGGTGTTGAGCAGCGGATCGCCCAGCTCGTCGTTTTTATAGGAGTATTCCACGGTGGGCGCCTTGAAAACCACGCCCTCCTCCACGCCGTAGCGCTTGGAGAAGGAACCGGCGGCGATGTTGCGTACAATCACCTCCAGGGGCACGATCTGCACGCGGCGCACCAGCGTTTCGCGCTCGTTGAGCTCCCTGACAAAGTGGTTGGGTACGCCGGCCTCGGCCAGCCGCGCCATGAGGCGGTTGCTCATCTGATTGTTGATAACGCCCTTTCCGGTAATGGTGCCCTTCTTGAGGCCGTTGAAAGCGGTGGCGTCGTCCTTGTAGGATACGATAAGCAGTTCGGGATCCTCGGTGGCGTATACACGCTTGGCCTTGCCCTCGTAGAGCTGGGCGAGCTTTTGCATGGAAAACCCTCCTTATAATATCGCCAGAATAGTGAAGAATGGATTGAGCAAACGCGTTGAAAGCCCGGAAGGTTTGCTTGAAAACGGTCGATTCAATCCGCTTTCGTCCCCCGCTGTGGAAGACGTTTCTGATTATAGCACAGTTTTTGGAGCCATGCCAATATTATGGAGCCACTAATTTTGATCAGACCCCAAAAGATATCCCCCGATCCCGCTGCCTGCCGGGGGGAGGGCGGAAAAGCAGAACATGCGCATCATCCGCATTTGCGCTGGCTGCATGCAAATTGGGCATAGACAAAACCGCCTGCATACGATATAATCAAAACCGAAGATCATTCGGGCATTACAGCATAATACAACCCGTTCCATCTCTAAAGATCCAGGAGGCGAACCACCATGAAAACCCTGAAGGTTGCAGCACCCCTTGACCCGGCGTTTGAGCCCATCTATCGCAGTCTGCGCGCGTTCGGCGACCGCGCCGCCCAGCTGAACGGACCAACCATCCGCATCGCGCTGGAGCGCAACGATCATCTGGTAGCCGTGCATGATATGCAGATCCTCCCCGAAGGCGTGGAGGACGAGACCAACCTGCGCATGGTTGAGCGCATGGTTAAAAGCATGCTGTGGGTATACGGCGGCTTCCGCGTAACCATTGCCGGAAGCAAAACCGTGTATGAGGGTATCAAGGCCCAGTACTGCGCGGGCGGAAAACGCGAATTTGACTTTGATTTTATGGCCAGCGTATATGAGCAGCCCTTCGAGGTGCTCTATGCCGCTACCATCGAGGAGGCTCCCCAGAAGAAGGAGGCCACCGAGCCCGTCGGCCGCCATCTGGATGGCTGCCGGATCGGCTTTGATGCAGGCGGAAGCGACCGCAAGGTGTCTGCCGTCATCAACGGCGAGTCCGTATACAGCGAGGAAGTGGTCTGGTTCCCCAAAACCAACTCCGACCCCAGCTATCATTATGAGGGCATCGTGCAGGCCATGAAAACCGCTGCCTCCAAAATGCCCCGCGTGGACGCCATCGGCGTAAGCTCCGCGGGCGTGTACGTTGCCAACCGCACCATGCGCGCCTCCCTCTTTATCAAGGTAAATGAGGAGGATTACGAAAAGTACGTCAAGGATATCTACATCCGCGCCGCCAGGGAAATTGGCGATGTGCCGCTGGTTGTGTGCAATGACGGCGACGTAACCGCGCTGGCCGGCGCCATGAGCCTTGGCGAGGACGGCATTCTGGGCATCGCCATGGGCACCAGCGAGGCCGGCGGCTATGTGGATACCAACGGCAACATCACCGGCTGGCTGAACGAGCTTGCCTTTGTGCCCTGCGACCTGGCCGAGTCCGCCATGGTGGACGAGTGGTCCGGCGATATTGGCTGCGGCGTCAAGTATTTCTCCCAGGACGCGGTTATCAAGCTGGCGCCTGCCGCCGGAATCGAGCTGGATGAAAGCCTGTCCCCCGCCGAAAAGCTGAAGGTGGTGCAGGGCAAGATGCAGGAGGGTCACCGCGGCGCCGAGCAGATTTACGAAACCATCGGCGTGTACCTTGGCTATACGCTGGCTTTCTACGCCATGTTCTACGAGATCAACCACGTGCTGCTCATGGGCCGTGTAACCAGCGGCAAGGGCGGCGACCTGGTGCTGAGCAAGGCCATGGAAGTGCTGCGCGCCGAATATCCCGAGCTTAAGATGCAGGTGAACCTGCCCGACGAAAAGAGCCGTCGCGTAGGCCAGTCCGTGGCTGCCGCCAGCCTGCCCCAGCTGTAAAAAAGAACGGGGAAGGCGTGCAGGGCTCCGCCCCGGCACCCCGCCCAAGGGCGCTGCCCTTGGGAATCCCGCCGCCGCCCGCTACGCGGGCGGCGGGTTTTTTGTTTGACACCCATCCCGCATTGTGATATGGTACACATATACGCGTTTTTGATTATGGATAGGAGGGACGCTGCGGTGCGCTTGGGAAGACAAAGAGCCGCCGATATGACGGAAGGACCTATCTGGCGGCACCTGATCCAGTTCGCCCTGCCCATGCTGGTGGGACTGCTGTTCCAACAGCTGTACAACACGGTGGATACGATTATCGTAGGCCAGTTTGTAGGCAAGGAGGCCCTGGCTGCAGTGGGCAGCACGTCGCCCATCATCAACACGCTGGTGGGCTTTGCGGTGGGGCTGGCGTCGGGGTGCACGGTGGTTATCTCCCAGTGCTACGGCGCGCATGATTACCGCACGCTGGGCAGGGCGGTGCATACCACGGTTTCGCTCACGCTGATCGTGTCGCTGGTGCTGAGCGTGCTGGGCGTGCTGATCGTAACGCCGCTGCTGAACATGATGTCCACCCCGGAGGATGTGTTTGGCGAAGCGTATATTTACCTGATCATCTACTTTAGCGGCATGCTGGGGCTTCTGGTATACAACATGGGCAGCGGCATCCTGCGCGCAGTGGGCGATTCCACACGGCCGTTGTATTTTCTGGTGTTTTCCGCTGTGGTGAACACGGTGCTTGACCTGCTGTTTGTTGTGGTGTTTGACATGGGCGTTGCGGGCGTGGCGTGGGCCACCGTTATCGCGCAGGCGCTGTCGGCGCTGCTGGTGCTGTGGGTGCTTACCCGCGAGCACGCCCCCTACGGCATCCGCTGGCGGGAGCTGTGCCTGGATGGGCAGATGGTGCGCCGCGTGTGCGCGCTGGGCCTGCCCGCCGGGGTGCAGCAGGCGGTTACCAGCTTTTCCAACGTGTTTGTGCAGGCCAGCGTAAACGCCTTTGGCTCGGCATGCATGGCGGGCTGGTCGGCCTACACCAAGCTGGATGTATTCCTTTCCGTGCCCATTCAGGCCGTATCGCTGGCGGCCACCACAATGGTGGGACAGAATATGGGCGCCAAAAGGATGGACCGCGTCAAATCCGGCGTGCGTCAGGCGCAGCTGATGGGCGTAACCGTTACCATGGGCCTGGCCGTGCTGATGGTGCTCTTTGCGCCCCAGCTTCTGCGCCTGTTCAGCACCGATCCCGATGTGCTGGAATACGGCGTGTGGTTTGTGCGCATCATTTCTCCCTTCTATATTCTTACCTGCTATACCCAGACGTTTGCAGGATCGCTGCGGGGCGTGGGCCGGTCGCAGGCCACGATGTACATCTGCCTGTTTTCGTTTGTGGCGTTCCGTCAGCTGTACCTGCTGGTGGGACGGCTGTTTGGCAGCCCCCTGCTGTGGGTAACGCTGGCCTATCCCGTGGGCTGGCTGATGGCGGCCGTGCTGCTGGGCGTGTGGTTCTTCCGGGCGCTGCGCCAGCTTGAAAAGAAAATGCAAAGCACACAGGAGGCATCCCTATGATGAGCATCGAACGCGCACAGCACGAGCTGGACAGGCGCAGGCAAAGCGTTCAGACCCGGTACAAGCCGGGCTATCACCTCAGCGTTCCGGCGGGCTGGCTGAACGACCCCAACGGGTTTGGGTATTTTGAGGGCAGGGCGCATCTGTTTTACCAGTTCCACCCCTATGATTCGGTTTGGGGGCCCATGCACTGGGGGCACTGGATCAGTCAGGATCTGGTGCACTGGCAGGAGGCGCCCGTAGCGCTGGCGCCGGATCAGGCCTATGATTCCTACGGCTGCTTCAGCGGCACCTCCGTGGAGGCCGATGGAAAGCTGATGCTGATGTACACCGGCGTGCAGCCCACGGGCGAGGAAGGGAAGTATTACCAACAGCAATGCATAGCCGAAAGCTGCGATGGGCTGCACTTTGCCAAGCGGGCGCAGAACCCCGTCATCGACCGTACGCTGCTGCCTGCGGGAGCCTCTGTTTATGAGTTTCGCGATCCCAAGCTCAGCCGTACTGCGGATGGCTACCGGGTGATTCTGGCCTCCCAGGGACCAAACGGCGGGCAGTTGCTGGCCTACACCTCCCCCGATTTGAACCGGTGGACATATGCCGGCGTGTATGCGGACGGGCTGGCGGACATGAGCGAATGCCCGGATGTGTTTGAACTGGACGGCCGCACCGTGCTGGTGGTATGTGAAATAGGGGCCGACGCCGGCGCCTACGGCTCGCCGCAGGTAACGCTGTACGCCGCAGGACGCGAGAAAAACGGCCGCTTCCAGGCGGAGGGGCCCCTGCGGCTGGTGGATTGCGGGCTGGATTTTTACGCCCCGCAGACCATGCAAACCCCGGACGGGCGGCGCGTGCTGATCGGCTGGGCGCTATCGTGGAGCCATGTGATGCCCACGCACACGCTGGGGCACGGCTGGGCGGGCATGATGACCCTGCCCCGCGAATGCACGCTGGATTCAAACGGCATGCTTTGCCAAAAGCCCATTCGGGAGCTTGCCTCCCTGCGCACGCGGGAGGAGCGGCTGGAAAGCGTGGCCGTCAACGGCAGGGTAAGCCTGCCGCAGCTTGCCGGCCGTCAGCGCGAATTTGAGCTGTGCATTGATCTGGGAGACGCGCCCGGCCTGACCCTTCGCCTGATGGAAACGCAGGACGAGCACTTTGCCATCACCTATGACCGCCGCACCCAGCTGCTGCGCGTGGATCGAAGCCTGTGCGGCTATCCGCTCACGCCCTCCCTGCAGCCCGAGCCGAGGCCCTGGTGCGAGGCAAAGGTTCCGCTGCAAAACAACCGGCTGATGCTGCATGTGTTTGTGGATGCCTCCATTGTGGAAATCTACGCCGATGAAGGCCGTGTGGCCATGAGCAGCCTTGCCTTTCCCAGGGGCGAGGCGTACGGCGCAAGCATCGAAGCCGCCGGAGCCAGCATCGAGAAGGGCCTGTCCTGGATGATGGAAAGCAAATAAAGAAAACCCGGTTTTCGCAAACGCGAAAGCCGGGTTCAGGCTGTCAAAAAACCTTATCGGGAGTTGTCAGAGGGGCCGCAGCCCCTCTGA
>JAEDGL010000084.1 GCA_016297535.1 Clostridia bacterium
GCGATATCATGACCGGCTACCGCGCCTTCAGCTACCAGTTTGTCAAATCCTTCCCGGTGCTGAGCAAGGGCTTTGAAATTGAGACCGAAATGACCATCCACGCGCTGGATAAAAACCTCAGCGTCAAATCCATCCCCGTGGAGTACCGCGACCGCCCCGAGGACAGCGTGAGCAAGCTCAACACCTATTCCGACGGCTTCCGCGTGCTCAAAACCATCGCCCGGCTGTTCAAGGAGTACCGTCCCCTGCGCTTTTTCAGCCTGTTTGCGCTCCTGTGCGCGCTGGTGGGGCTGATTCTGTTTGTGCCGGTGCTGCTGGAGTATTTTGCCACCGGGCTGGTGCCCCGCTTCCCCACGCTGATTGTCAGCACGGTGCTGTTTGTATGCGCGCTTTTGCTGCTGGTGTGCGGCTTTGTGCTGGATACCGTGGCCAAAAAGCACCGGCAGCTGTTTGAAATCAACCTTAACATCCTTCGTCTGCTCAGGGATAAGGGAGCGTAACGCATGAAACGAATCAACTTAAACAGCCCCTTGCTGCCTTACGCGCAGGGGGCTGCCTGCTTGCTGGCGGGCATCGCAAGCGCCCTGTGCTTTGTGGTTTCGCAGGAGGGCTACGTGGGCATGAGCGCGCAGCCCGCAGCCGCCACCAGCTATCTGTGGTCGGCGCTGGCTGTGTGCTTCGGGCTGCTGCTTTACCATGTGTTTGTTCAAAAAAAAATCCGCCTGCATTGGCTGACGGTGCTGTTTGCGCTGCTGTTTGGCGTAGCCAACACCTTTGGCGGCCTGCTGTTTGCCTATGACCAGTGGGATATGCTTCAAAGCCCGTGGGTGCTTGCGCTTACGCTTGTGCGCAGCCTTGGACAGGCCGTGCCCATGGCGGCGGCCCTGAGCTGGCTGGAGCACGTGCTGCGCTCGGGCGCGCTGATGGGAAAGCCGCAGCCCCGCAAAGGCGGCGTGCTCCGCCTGATGCTGCTGTTTGTTTTGTGCTGGTCGCCGTACCTGATCGCGTTTTATCCCGGTACGGTGTGCTGGGATTTGGGCGAGATGGTAGCGCAGTTTTTCGGGCAGACGGAAATGGATACCTGGCACCCCGTGTTTACCACCTGGGTGATGGGCGGCTGCGTATGGTTTGGCCGTCTGTTTGGCAGCGACAATCTGGGCGCGGCGCTGTTTACCGCGCTGCAGACGGTGGCCCTGGGCTACGCGCTGGCACAGGCGGTTTGCGCCCTGCGCCGCATGGGCGCCCGGCGCTGGCTGTGCCTTGCCGCCACGGTTGATTTTGCCATGGTGCCCCTCTGGGGCGGGTATGCGCAGTTCATCAGCAAGGATACGCTGTACACGGCCTGCCTGCTGCTGTTTGTGCTTGCGGCGCTGCGCGCGGTGCGGGGCGAAAAAGCCGCGGGCGGATTGTTCGTGTGGGGGCTGCTGGTGTGCCTGCTGCGCTCCAACGGCCTGTATGTGGTGCTGCCCAGCGCGCTGGTGCTGGCCTTTGCCGCCCGTGCGCGCAGGCAGGTGATCCCGGCGCTGGCGGGTGCGGTGGCGGGCGCGATGCTGTTTGCCAATGTGCTGATCCCCGCGCTGGGCATTCGTGACGAAACGGCCAGCGGGCTTTATTCCGTCTGCTTTCAGCAAACGGCCCGTGTGCTGCGCGATCACGGCGAAAGCGTAACGCCGGAGGAATACGCTCAGATCGACGCTGTGCTGGATGCCCGGAGGCTGCCGCAGCTTTACGAGCCCTGGATCAGCGATCCGGTCAAGTACACCTTCCGCCAGTACGGGCAGGGGGCGCAGGCGGAAAAGGAGGCCCTTGCCCGCTACCGCAAAACCTGGCTTGCCATGATGGCCCGCTATCCGCTGGATTACGCCGAAAGCTTTTTTGCGGGCAACATCGGGTACTATACCTTCACCCCCAAAATGGAGGGCGAAACCTACAACAATCAGGCGGGCAACCGGCTGGTGTTTGAAACCTACGAGCTTGGCGACAGCCGGGGGCCGGATCCCCGTTTTCTGGATACCACGCAGATTGCCGCGCTTCAGCCCCTGCGCAGGGGGCTTGCGCTGTTTGCGCGCGGATGGCGGCACATTCCCCTGTTGGGGCTTTTGTATGTGTGCGCCACCTACACCTGGCTGCTGGTGGGCGCCGCCATCAGCGTGTGCCGCCAGCGCAGATGGCGCACGCTGGCCATCTTTGCGCCGGCGCTGCTGTCCCTGGGTGTGTGCATGCTCAGCCCGGTCAACGATTATTTCCGCTACTTCCTGCCCATTGTGGCCATGACGCTGCCTCTGCTGGGCGCCGCCGGGTGCCCGGAGAAGGCCCGGTAGCCCGGCGGCACGGGCGGAAGTTACAGGTCGTCCGCGTCCTGCACGGGCTCCACGCCCTCCTTTGGGGTGCCGGTGTAGCTGCCCAGCACATCGGAATTGCTCTCCTCCGACTGATGCGACAGCTCGCACAGGCGCTGGATGCTGTGACGGATGGGCGGCCGCTTCTTTTTGCCAAACATTCCTGCCATTCCTCCTTTCGCCGGGATACAGTGTGCCAGCGCCGAAGGGTTTTCATGCATGGCCCTTCCGGGGTAGACAAATGTAGCAAGCAGGAACTTCCAGCCTTTTGCTCTGTACGAAAGGCCGCGGATGGTGTACAATACTGGCATACGCAACCGCAGGAAGGAGGGGATGCATGTGCTTTTTCAAGGCCGCAGCGCAGGCCGTGCGTCCCTTCGCGTGCTGTGGGCGCTGCTTGCGCTGGGCGTGCTGTGGATGGGAACGGCCCGCGCGGAGGGACAGACCCGCGCGCTGCTGATTGGCGTGGATGAATTTGTCTCCCGGCCAAGCGCCTATCCAAGCTCCCTGAACAATGTGCTGTCCATGCAGCAGCTGCTGGCGTCGGCCGGGCTGGAGCAGGTGGTGGTTCCCGCCGATCCCGTGACCGATGCGCAGGCCTTTGCCAGCCTGGTTCAGCAAAGCTTTTCTCAGGCGGGCGGGGAGGATATCAGCCTGCTGTACCTGTCCACCCACGGCGTATACGAGCAGGGGCAGGAACCCGTGCTGCTGCTCAGCGACGGCGTAACGGAAAGCGGCCTCACCCCCGCGCAGCTGGAGGCGGCGTTTGCGGGCATTGAGGGCACCAAGCTGATCATTCTGGACGCGTGCAATTCCGGCGCGTTCATCGGCAAGGGCATGAGCCATCCGCCCGAAACGGTGCATTTTCTGGGGGAGGATTTCAAGGTGCTCACCTCCAGCGGCGCGCTGGAGGAAAGCTGGTACTGGTCCAGCGCCGGGGGCGGCGCGCAGGGCGGCTTTTATTTTACGCAGGCACTGGTGCAGGGGCTTTCCGCCGCCAGCGGCTACCCGGCGGATCAGAACCGCGACGGCAGCGTAACGCTGTACGAGCTGTACAGCTATCTGCTGAGCAACCATGCGGCCTCCACGCCGCAGGTGTACCCGCAGACGGATCATACGGTGATCTTCCGCTACGATCCCGATGCGCCCCAGCCCACGGGGCTGGACCGTTCGCCCATCATGGACGTTACCTTTTCCGGCACCACGCTGGATCTGGATACAAGGCAGATCAGCATCGAATTTATCGCCACCCGGCCGGTGCGCGTGGCCTATCAGATTGTGTACCAGCGCGATGGCAAGTGGCAGTTTGACAACGCCCAGCTCATCTACGACGGAGCGGAGCGCTTTACCGCCTTTGGCGACGAGCCGGGTGCGATCTCCGCGGGGCACAAGGTGCGTACCGTCAACCTGGGGCAGCTGGAGGGCGATGCGTTTGGCTATGTGCTGGTGCAGCTGGTATCCATCGACGAGGGCGTGCTGACCGTGCACGCGGGCCGCGTCATCTGTGTGCCGCCCACCAGCGGAGAAATGAACCTGACGGCGAAGGTGCAGCGCAGCTTTGTACCAAGCTCCGGCCGGGAGCTGCCCATCTTTATCGGGCATGATTATCCCTGTACGCTCAGCGTGGCTATTGTGGATGACCAGGACAGGGTGATCCACCGCCTGTGCCACCGCCAGCCCACCCGGCCGCTGCAGATTTTTCCGGCAGGCAGCGTTTTTTACTGGGACGGCCTGCTCAAGGACGGAACCCCCGCGCCGCCCGGCGCCTACCGCGTGCGCGCGCAGGCCCATATGAACGATACCACGGTAACGGTGCTCTCGGCAGCCTTTACCATTGAATAAGGAGGCAAGCGCATGGCTCATAAGCTGATGGTTGTCATTCCCTGCTACAACGAAGAAGAAGTGTTGCCCGAAACCTCGCGCCGCCTGGTGGAGAAAATGGCCTCCCTGGTGGACAAGGGGCTGATCACCCCGGACAGCCGCGTGCTGCTGGTAAACGATGGAAGCCGCGACCGCACCTGGGAAATGATTGCCCGGCTGCATCAGGAAAACCCGCTGTTTGAGGGCGTCAAGCTCAGCCGCAACCGCGGCCATCAGAACGCTCTGCTGGCGGGGCTGATGACGGCGCGCAACCGCTGCGACATTTCCATTTCCATGGATGCGGACCTGCAGGACGACATGGACGCGATGGACCGCTTTATCGAAAAATACAACGAGGGCTGCGATGTGGTGTACGGCGTGCGCAACCGCCGCGATACGGACACCTTCTTCAAGCGTGAAACGGCGCTGATGTTCTACCGCCTCATGAAGGGCCTGGGGGTGGATATCACCTACAACCACGCCGATTACCGCCTGATGAGCAACCGCGCGCTCAACGCCCTTGCCCAGTTTGGCGAGGTCAACCTGTTTTTGCGCGGGCTTGCGCCGCTGGTGGGTTTTCAGAGCGATGTGGTTACCTACGACCGCTCCGAGCGCTTTGCGGGCGAAAGCAAGTATCCCTTCAAAAAAATGCTGGCCTTTGCCATTGACGGCATCACCAGCTTTTCGGTCAAGCCCTTGCGGCTGATTACCGCCGTGGGCATGGGCGTGTTTGTGGCCTCGCTGATCATGCTGCTGTACGCCCTCATCAGCTGGATCAGCGGCCACACCGTGGCGGGCTGGACAAGCACCCTGGCCTCCATCTGGATGATCGGCGGCATCCAGCTGCTCTCGCTGGGCATTATCGGCGAGTATGTGGGCAAAATCTATCACGAGACCAAGCGCCGTCCCCGCTTTATCATCGAGCGCTACCTGAACGGGCAGGGCGATGATCCCGTGGTGGATGAAACCCGGTAAGTACAGGAACCATGCGGAAAGCCCCGCTCAGCGTCAAATTTGGCGCTGAGCGGGGCTTTTTGGGGTTACTTGGCGTGGTAGCTGGCGCACTCGCTCTCGTCGCACTTGCCGGAGTGGCACTGGTTGCGGGGCGCAACCTTGATGCTCTCCAGACGGCACATACCGTCCTCGGCGTGGTGCTGGCAGCTGGTGACGTCACACAGGATGCTCTGGTTCTTGGTGGGCATGGACACGCAATTCACCTCCCCTTGCTGTAATGCAAACAGTATGCGCCGCACAGCGGCCGGCTATACATTTGCAAGGCGATTGCGGATGTGCTATACTGTTTGGCGGCGCGGCACGGCCGCGCGGCAGGAGGATGAGGCATGAAACGTTTGTCCATACGGTCGCTGTGCCTTGCGGCGATCATCGCGGCGCTGTACGCGGCGCTTACGCTGGGCTTTCAGGCTATCAGCTACGGGCCGGTGCAGTTTCGCGTCAGCGAGGCGCTCACTCTGCTGCCCGCTGTGCTCCCGGAGGCTGTGCCGGGGCTGGCCGTGGGCTGCCTGATCAGCAATCTGTTCAATCCCATGGGCGCCACGGTGTATGATGTGGTGTTCGGTACCCTGGCCACGCTGCTTTCCGCCATTCTGACCCGGCGCATCCGGGGCAGCATCTGGCTGCGGGCGCTGCCGCCGGTGGTGTGCAACGCGGTCATCATCGGGCTGGTGCTTACCTACGCCTATGGCGTGGACCTGCTGTGGATGAACATGCTTTCGGTTGGCGCAGGACAGGCGGTGGTGTGCTACGCGCTGGGCGTGCCCCTGGTGCGCGTGCTGGAAAAAGCGGCCCGCCATACCGGATGGAAATAACCCCCGCCGTGCGCCATTTTCCCCAAAAACGAAACCCTGAAGAGGAGGAGCTTGAATGAATTCGACCGCTGAAACCCAAAAGCCCGGGCTGCTCAGACGCTTTCTGGCATACTACCGCCCGCACATGAAGATTTTTTCGCTGGACATGGCTGCCTCGCTGATGGTATCGCTGATTGGCATTGTGTACCCCATCGTTACCCGCACCATGCTCAACGATCTCATTCCTAACCGCAACTACCGCATGATTGTATTCTTTGGCCTTACGCTGCTGGCGCTGTACCTGTGCAAGCTGGGGCTGAACTATTTCATCCAGTATTACGGCCATGTAATGGGCGTGCGCATGCAGGCGCAGATGCGGTCCGACATGTTCAACCATCTGGAAATTCTGCCCTACAGCTTTTACGACAACCACGAAACGGGCCGTCTGATGTCGCGCATGACCAACGACCTGATGGATATCAGCGAGCTGGCGCACCACGGGCCGGAAAACGTGATCATCTCCTCCATTTCCATCGTAGCCTCTTTTATCTACCTGTCCTCCATCAACCTGCCCCTGACGCTGATTGTGTTTGCCTGCGTGCCGTTTCTGGTGCTCATTTCCATGACGCTGCGCAAGCGCATGCGCCAGGCGTTTATGGACAGCCGCAAATCCATCGCCCAGATCAACGCCTCCGTGGAAAGCAGCATTTCGGGCATTCGCGTTACCAAGGCCTTTACCAACGCCGAAAAGGAGCGCGAAAAGTTTGAGGAGGGCAACGAGGCCTTCGTCAGCGCCCGCCGCGCCGCCTACAAGGCCATGGGACAGTTCCATTCCGGCAACACCTTTGTAACGGATATCTTTAACGTGGTGGTGCTTATCGCGGGCGGCCTGTTCCTGTACCGGGGCGACATCCAGTTTGGCGATTACTCCGCGTTTGTGGTATCCATCAACATGTTTATCGGCCCGGTAATGACGCTGATCGGCTTTATGGAGCAGTACCAGAACGGCGTAACCGGCTTTGAGCGCTTTCTGGAAATTATGGACGCCGAGCCTGAGAGGGACACGCCGGACGCCGAGCCGGTGGAGCGTCTGGAGGGGCGCATCGAATTCCGCAATGTGGTGTATGGCTACGGCGATGACAAGGACGTGCTAAACGGCGTAAGCCTGACCATTGAAAAGGGCAAAAAGTTTGCGCTGGTCGGCCCCTCCGGCGGCGGCAAAACCACCATGTGCCACCTGATTCCGCATTTTTACGATGTAACCGAGGGCCAGATTCTGATTGACGGCCGGGACATTCACACCCTGACCATGGAATCGCTGCGCCGCAACATCGGCATTGTGCAGCAGGATATTTACCTGTTCAACGCCTCCATCCGGGATAACATCCTCTACGGCCGGCTGGACGCCACCATGGACGAGGTGATCGAGGCCGCCAAACGCGCCAACATCCACGACTACATCATGACCCTTCCCGACGGCTACGATACCCAGATCGGCGAGCGCGGCGTGCGCCTTTCCGGCGGGCAGAAGCAGCGCCTTTCCATTGCGCGCGTGTTCCTCAAAAACCCGCCCATCCTGATCCTGGACGAGGCCACCAGCGCGCTGGACAACACCACCGAAATCCTTATCCAGACCGCGCTGGATGATCTGTGCCACGGCCGCACCACGCTGGTGGTGGCTCACCGCCTGTCCACCATCAAAAACGCCGATGAAATTGCCGTGGTGGCCGATGGCCGCATTACCGAGCAGGGCACGCATGACGAGCTCATCGCCCTCGACGGCACCTATGCCCAGCTGTACCGCATGCAGTACCGTGCCAACCGGGTTGCCTGAACAGGGCAGCGCCCATACCAGCAACGCCCGGACAGTTGTTCGGGCGTTGCTGCTGCAAACGGTAGCATTTTTCCATTTTCCGATGGACCTATGAAACGTACGGGAGATGTGCCGTTGTGAAACGGATAATCAAACAGGTATTTCCACAAACCCTCCCGGTGATGGCAGGCTATCTTTCTTTGGGAATTGCCTTTGGCCTGCTGCTGCAATCAATCGGCTACGGACCGGTATGGGCCTTTCTGATGAGTCTGTTCATCTATGCCGGTTCGGCGCAGTTTTTGGCGGTGGAACTCCTGGCCTCGGGTGCAACGCTAACCCATGTTGCACTGCTGACTTTTTTACTCAATTTCAGGCATTTGTTCTACGGCCTGTCAATGATCGAAAAATACCGTGGAACCGGCATCCGGAAGATCTATTTGATATTTGGCCTGACGGATGAAACCTATGCCCTTCTGACGGGTTACCAAACCCCGGAGGGCCTGAGCGATCAAAGCTACTATTTCACCGTAACGCTATTGAACCAGCTGTATTGGATTGCGGGCTGTGTGATGGGTTCTGTGGCGGGAAGGATGATCCCGTTTGATACAACCGGCATTGACTTTGCCATGACGGCCCTTTTTGCCGTACTGGTTGTTGAGCAGTGGAAAACACATCCAAACCATCTTCCGGCCATAACGGGGTTTGCGATCACCGTTGCAGCCCTGTATCTGTTTGGAGCAGATCATTTTTTGATACCGGCGCTTATTGTGATGTCGGTTGTGCTGCTGTGCCTGAAAAGCGCTGTAGATCGGGAGAAAATCGATGAATAACATGGATGTGGTGTTGGTGATTGCCGTAATGGCAACGGTAACAATCCTGCTCAGGTTTCTGCCGTTTATCCTGTTTGACCACGGGGAGCAATTGCCAAAATGGATTTCCTATCTGGGCAGGGTTTTGCCCCCGGCCATCATGAGCATGCTGCTGGTATACTGCGTAAGAAATATCAATCTTTTGAAGGGAAATCATGGTTTCCCGGAATTGATATGCATCGCCGTTGCAATGCTGATGCATTATTGGAAGCGGAACACGTTGGCAAGCATTGGGGTAAGTACGCTTTTGTACATGGTTCTCATCCAGAGCGGCATGTAGAAACCGTGCGCGCTATGGGAACCAGACAAATGAAAAAAACTGAAACCTCCGTATGATCGCTGCGCATACGGAGGTTTGCTGCTTCAGCGCCACCGTCCAGGCCGGCGGCGCCTTGTTACAGGTACAGGTTCATCAGCTGCGCGTCGTAATCCTTCTGCCCGATGCGGAAGAAGCGGCGGTAGGTGCCGATGTGCTCAAAGCCCATTTTTTCGTACAGGGAAAGGGCGCTGGCGTTGTCGGCGCGCACATGGGTTTCAATGACGGAAATACCCTGGCTGCGGGCGTGCTCCAGCAGCTGGTTCATCATCTGGGTGCCCACGCCGCGGTGCCAGTATTTCTGGCGCACGGTAATCACCAGGCTGGCGCGGTGGGCGGCGCGCTCGCGGGATTTGCCCTCCAGGGACGCGATGGCGGCCAGATTTTTGCCGATAAAGCCCAGCAGCAGCGCGCTGCGGCCAGTCATGGAGGCGATGTAGGCGCACTCCTGCTCGATGGTCATGTGGGAGAAGCCGTCCTCGCCAAACATGAGATTGTCGCTTTCGCCGCCTGCCTGGTTGAGGCATTCGATAATCAGCTCCGCATCGTCAATGCGGGCCGGGCGGATCAACAGCCGGTCCGCGCCGGTATCCACATCCTCGGATCGGATGAGCTTGCGCTGGATCTTGCCGGAAACGGTTTTGGGCAGCTCCTCCACAAATTCGAGAATGCGGGGGTACTTGTAGGGCGCGGTAACCTTTTTCACGTGGTTTTGCAGTTCCTTGCGCAGTTCATCGCTGGGCTCGTAGCCGCGGTTGCGGGCCAGCACCACGGTGGCCTTTACCACCTGCCCGCGATCCGGGTGCGGCACGGCGGTAACGGCGCATTCCAGCACGGCGGGATGCGTCATCAGGGCGCTTTCCACCTCAAAGGGGCCGATGCGGTAGCCGCTGGACTTGATAACGTCGTCGCTTCGGCCGATAAAGTTGAAGTATCCGTCCACATCCCTCCAGGCCATGTCGCCGGTGTGATACAGCCCGTCGCGGAACACCGCGTCCGTCTGCTCCTGATTGCGGTAATAGCCCAGGAACAGGCCGGCGGGGTGCTTTTGATCGATGCGGATGCAGATTTCGCCCTCCACGCCGTCCTCCACCTCGTTGCCCTGCTCATCCACCAGCGCGATATCGTAGGCGGGAGAGGGGCGGCCGGTGGAGCCCAGCTTGGGCTCCATCCATTTGCTGGTCATCAGCAGGGGCGTGGTTTCGCTCTGGCCAAAGCCCTCGTGAATTTTGATGCCGGTGTGCTTGAGGAACTGCTCGTACACCTCGGGGTTGAGCGGCTCGCCGGCGGTGTTGGCCCAGCGCAGGCTGGACAGGTCGTAGCTGTCCAGGTCCTCCTTGATCATAAAGCGGTACACCGTGGGCGGCGCGCAAAAGCTGGTAACGTGGTGTTTGGCGATCATCTCCAGCAGATCGGCCGCAACAAAACGGTCAAAATCGTACACAAACAGGGTGGCGCCGCAAATCCACTGGCCGTACAGCTTGCCCCAGCCGGCCTTGGCCCAGCCGGTATCCGCCACGGCCATGTGAATGTCCTGATCGCCCACGT
>JAEDGL010000085.1 GCA_016297535.1 Clostridia bacterium
TTTTTTCTACTCACCAGCTCTGCTGGTGGTTTTGTTGTGCTAAAGCAAACAAAAAAGAACCGGAAACCTTTCGGTTTCCGGCTTTTTCTGGTCGAGGTGACAGGATTTGAACCTGCGACCTTTTGGTCCCAAACCGTCGTGATGAAGACCATATTATACATGTTTATAGCATTTCTTTGATATCCTTGTGAGGTTCAAGAGGGCTGAATAACACCGTTTTCTTCTGTTGCACTATTGCTGTTTTCGCTAATAAAAATGGGACTACACTGTATCCTCTCCTTGTTTCACTCAAAAACACCTTTCATTATGTCTGCTATTCGTCCATAATGGCTCTGTCACCATTCCGAATCCTTTCTACTTTGAACACATCTTCAAACATCTTTGAAGCAACTTTGAAACTACTATGACAACACTTCCAAACAACATCCACACTACTTTGAAACATCTTTGAAGCATGATTGCGAGCAGAGTGCATTGACACTCTGCTCATTCTTTTTTCAAAAGAAATTCAAAAATAACAACCTCGTACGTTAAAGTGACAGGTTCAAAAAGCCGCCATGATACGATATAGACGCAACGAAGGATACAGACCCTTCGGAAATAAACGATAAAGCCGCGAGTGCTGAAGGAAGCGGAATCTATTGTAACTCGCTCTCACCGCCTCACTGCGGAATGTTGTTTTGATGAGAAATGTGGACGTTGGCACGGTATTCATTTGGCGCAAAGCCCACTTTCTTTTTAAACAGTCTTGCAAAGCTGTACGAAGTATCGTATCCAACCGCTTCAGCAATTTCGGCTATCATCATATCGCTGTTTTTCAGCAGATGTTTGGCGTGTTCAATACGTAAATTATCAACATAGGTTTTATAATTACAGCCCACATACTGGCTGAAAAGGGTGGAGAAACGCGAAGAGGAAAGACCCACATACTCTGCAACCACAGAAAGCGACAGATCGCGGGAGCTCATGTTGTCGTTGATAAACTGCAGGGCGCGTTCCAGCAGGGGATTGCCTTCGCTTTCGCGGCGCTTTTCGATTTCTGCTGAGAAAGCGCTGATGTACCGGCCCAGCATATCGGCCATTTCCACGGCCTCCATGCCCGCACGGCTGGCGTAAAGGCGCATCAGATCGCGCTCAATGGCCGGTTTGTATTCCTCCGGCAGCTTATCCTTGATGCAGGAAAGGATCTGGCAGACCACCATTTTGGCCTCCACGAAATTGGTGGTGGTTTTCAGCAGATAGTTGCGGACAATGTCGTGGGAGGTATGGAGGGTGTTGGTGTCGCTCTGATAGGAAGCCATGGCCAGATAGTGGATCGCCGACCAGTGCGCCTCGTCGGAGGTGAAAATGGTCTGCGGCAGATCGCTTTTGCGAAAGACGCATTTGCTGTCGCTGTGAAGCATGACGTGGTTGGAGATCATCAGCGCCTCGCTGTAGGATTCGTTCCATCGGGCGGGGTTATCCACCTCGGAGCCGACGGCGATGATGTCCGCCGCAAGCGAGGTCAGATCCAGCCGGTCAAACAGCGAGGTTTCACCGCGCTTTCCGCCCAGGATCAGCAGGAACTGATCATAGATATCCTCGATGATGGAGCAGATGAATTCATCGCCGCAGCAGCGTTCCGCCAGTTCGATGGCGGACTGCATGCTTGCCGGATCCTGATAGTGAAGGATCAGCACCTGATAGATTTCACGGTCCATGTCCAGACCGTTGCGCCGGCCTTCCTCAAAATGGCGGGGAAGCCATTCCTCCTCCTGCTTGCGAAGCAGCCGGCTGGCCGTTCGGGCCATCATGTAGCCGCTCTGGTGGCTGAGCTGGTTGAGCAGATCAGTGTTTTTGCTGTGCAGGGCATTCATGGTCTGTTCGATCAGCTCAAAGGCATTCATGGCGTTGTCATTCCCGCTCATGTCGCTGGCCACGGCGTACAGGTTGCCGACCGGCTTGTAGGTTTTACTCATGAACACAAAGATGAGAGCAACCATGATGACGGACAGCACAGACAAAATCAGCAGGGTTTTCTGCTGCAGCGAATACATACGTTCCGCCAGCGGCTCCAGCGGATGAAACTGAATCATGGTCCAGCCTGTTTTGGACGAGCGATTCCACGTCATGATTGCATCCTGCTCGCCCACAGCGGTCTGCACCGCGCCGCTTTGCTGGGCGCGTACGGTTTGCAGCAGCGAGGCAGGATCTGCATGATCCGTCCTCTGGTTCAGAACCAGCTCGCCGGACGCATCAAAAAGCAGATAGCCGATGGTGCTGCCTCCGCCGATCAGCTTGTCCAGCGCCTTGGTGTTCACCAGCGTGAGCATGGTGGCATAGGCGTAGCGGTTATCCTTGGGCAGCGTTTCCACAAAGGTGATGATGGGCTGCGCGCTCTGCGCCCCTACTTTTACCTGCTGCGAAGGCATGATGCGGCTTCCATAGTGGCCGTCAAGCATGTGAAACAGCGCGTCATAATCAATGGCTTCATAATACAGGGCATGCGCCTTGCCGTACAGCCGCATGGTCTGGGCGTCGTAGGAATTGCAGTAGGCGCTGATAAAGGTCTGCGGCTTGCGGAAATAAAGGTAGATATCCTCGATCAGCTCGTTCGCGCCGATGACCTGCTGAAGCAGCTCGATCACATCCGCACGCTCCAGGGTTTCGCCGGTATTCTTGTAGGCCAGCACATCCCGGTTGTTGTACAGCTGAAGCGGCAGGTTGTCAATGATCGCCAGATGGGAATCCAGAACAGTCATCGCCGTGGAGGCGGCGCTCTGCGCCTCGTTCAGCATGGTTTCATCAATGCTGCGGGCTACTTCCTTATAATAGATATTGGACAGTGTGATGATCGGCAGGCTGGCGACCAGAAGATATGATATCAAAAACAGAATAAACAGCTTCCGTTTCTTCATGAAAGTTACTTCCTTTGCGTTTGATTCAGTTTATGAACAAAATCGCTATGATGTAATTAGTATAGCAAACCCGTTTTTGCAGTGTCAATACCGGATGCCGGAATGGAAAAATTGCTGATTGATCGACGAAAAGCGGTTTTAAAAAATGTACATTCTGGTCGAAAATAAAATTTTTGCGGCATCGTAAAAGATTTTGCGGATTGAATTCGACACGGTTTGCATGATAAGCTTGGATCAATCAAGGAACAAGAGCAGAGGGCTCGTGTATATGAATGGAGGGAATGCCGTGAAAAAGGCGGTCAATCCACATCAGCAGCACAAGCGCAGCTGGAAGCTGGAATTCAAGCGCAATAAGGCGCTGTATTTCTTCATCCTGCCTGCGATCATCGAAGTGATCATCTTCAACTACATGCCCATGTACGGCGTGCAGATCGCTTTCCGCAACTTCAAGCCCATTCAGGGCATCTGGGGCAGCAAATGGGTAGGCATGAAGTGGTTCCTGCGCTTCTTCAACAGCCCGCAGTTTGAGACGGTGGTTCTCAACACCATCACGCTCAGCCTGCAGCTTTTGATCTTTTCCTTCCCGATTTCGCTTCTGTTTGCGCTGCTCATCAACCAGTACAAGAGCAAGCGCTTCCGCAGCGTGGTGCAGACGGTTTCCTACGCGCCGCACTTTATTTCCACGGTGGTTATGTGCGGCATGATCACGCTGTTCCTCAGCCCCTCGCAGGGTCTGTACGGCAGCATCTGCCAGGCGATCGGCGTAAAGCCCATCAACCCCATGGGCGAGGCGTCGCTCTACCGGCCTATTTACATTATCTCGGATATCTGGCAGCAGATGGGCTGGGAATCCATCATCTTTGTGGCGGCGCTTTCCTCCATCGACCCCGGCCTGTACGATGCAGCCACGGTGGACGGCGCCAACCGCTTCCAGCGCATTCTGCACATTGAGATCCCCTCGCTGGTTTCCACCGCTACGCTGATCCTGATCATGCGCATCGGCGGCATCATGTCCATGGGCTTTGAAAAGAGCTACCTGCTGCAAAACGACCTCAACAGCCGCGTCAGCGAGATCATCGCCACCTACGTGTACAAGGTCGGCCTGACCGGCACGCCGCAGTACAGCTATTCCGCTGCCATCGGCCTGTTCAACTCGGTCATCAACCTGTGCCTGCTGGTAACCTTCAACAGCCTCAGCAGACGCTTTGGCGAAACCAGTCTGTGGTAAGGAGGGAGAAACATGGATAAAAGCTTTAAGCATATGAAGCTTGGCGACAAGCTGTTTGAAATTTTCATTCTGCTTGTCGGCGTGCTGGTACTGCTGTGCGTGATCTACCCGCTGTACTATGTGGTCATCGCCTCCATCTCCAACCCCTCGCTGGTCATGACCGGCGGCGTGTGGCTCTATCCGCGCCAATTGACGCTGGACGGTTTTGAAGCGCTGCTGGGAGAAGCCAAGATCTGGATCGGCTACCGCAACACCATCTTCTACTCCATTGCCGGCACGATGCTGAGCATGCTGGTCACGATTCCCGCCGCCTATTCCCTCAGCCGCAAGGACTTCAAGGCGCGCCGCCCACTGATGCTGTTCTTCCTGTTCACCATGTATTTCAGCGGCGGTCTGATCCCCACCTACCTGCTGATTTCCAACACGCTGCACCTGACGGACACCGTGTGGGTCATGATCGTGCCGTTCTGCCTGAATGTGTACAATATGATCATCGTGCGCAGCTACTTTGAAAACAGCCTGCCTGCCGATTTGTGGGAGGCGGCGCAGCTGGACGGCTGCTCCAACACGCGTTTCCTGATCACCATTGCCGTTCCGCTGTCCATGGCGGTCATCTCCGTGGTGATGCTGTATTATCTGGTGGCCAACTGGAACGCCTACTTCAACGGCCTTATTTACCTGCGCGATGACGAGCTGGTACCGCTTCAGCTGGTTCTGCGTGACATTCTGCTGATGAATGAAATGATGGCCAACAGCCTGTCCACCGGCGGCAGCATGGGTCTGGACGGCGCCATGAAGCGCGCCTATCAGATCAAGTTCACCTCCATCATCGTCGGCACCCTGCCCATGATGATCCTCTACCCCTTCCTGCAGAAGTACTTTGAAAAGGGCGTTATGATCGGCGCCATCAAGGGCTGACCGCCCTACCCAACCAAGGCAATACATCCGAGATGGATATATTGAAAATAAAGGAGGTACCCGGTAATGAAAAAAATCATCTCCCTGCTCCTCACACTGGCTCTTCTGCTGCCCTGCTTCGCTGCCATCGCCGAAGTGGACATCAGCGAACCCGTCACCCTGACCATCATGTGCCGCTCCAATGTGCAGACCATTGACGCCGCCGAAATGGGCATGTTCAAAGAGGCTGCCAAGGCTGTGAACGTGAACCTTGAGTGGACTCAGGTTCGTTCCGGCTGGGACGAGAAAAAGGCTGTTCTGCTGGCCAGCAACGAGTATCCCGACATCTTCCTCACCGGCCTCTCCGCTGAGGACATCACCATCAACCTGCCCGCCTTCGTTGACATGACCGATCTGATCAACGAATACGCTCCCAACGTTGTGCGCATGTTCGAAGAAGTGCCCGATGCCAAGGTCTCCGGCACCTACGGCGACGGCATCTACTCTCTGCCCAACATCGTTGGCTACCGTCCCCGCACCTACTGCACCTTGAGCATCAACAAGGTCTGGCTGGACAAGCTGGGTCTGGAAGTGCCCACCACGCTGGATGAACTGGAGCAGGTGCTGGTTGCCTTCCGCGACGGCGACCCCAACGGCAACGGCATCAAGGACGAAATCGGCATCGACTGGCCCGCTGTCGGCGCTTGCCATGACACCTACGAACTGACCGGCGCCTTTGGCGTTGTGGACTGCCAGGATACCTACCGCACCGTCATCCAGGATGGCAAAATCTCCTTCCTGTATGAAAACGAAGCCTACCTGAAGCTGACCCAGTACCTGCACCGCTGGTATCAGATGGGTCTGGTTACCCCCGAAGTGTTCACCAATGACTACGCTGCCTCCAACGCACTGTGCGGCCAGGGCGAAATCGCCCGCGTCGGCGTTACCACCGGCTACTCCGCTCAGAACCGTTTCGGCGCTTTTGAGAGCCAGTACATCCACATTCCCCCGCTCTCCGGCGGCGAAGAGTACAAGACCATGTGGCCCTTCATGATCGCCAACCGCACCATCGCTTCCAACGCTGTGGTCATGTCCCAGAGCTGCGAAAACAAGGAACGCGCCATGATGTTCATCAATGAGCTCTACAGCGATGACTTCGCCGTGCAGTCCTACTTCGGCTCCTTCGACACCGGCCTGACCACCAAGAACGAGGATGGCACCTACTCCATCAACATGCCCACCGACTACGCCAGCATCGAGGAAAGCAAGTGGGTCTACTCTCTGGTAGACTATGGCTGCGGCTACTTCTCCGAGCGTGTTGAAAAGCTGACCACCGCTCCCGCCGAGCTGACCGGCCGTATCGATGTGGATAACATCTACGTTCCCTACATGCCCCAGCAGAGCGACATCTGGCCCACCCTCATCAAGTTCAGCGAGGAAGAGCTGGAAGAGCTGACCTACATTCGCTCCGACATCTTCAGCTACGTCAACCAGAAGTCCGCTGAGTGGATCGTTAACGGCGGCGTTGAGGAAGAATGGGACGAGTTCCAGGATTACCTGAAGAACCTGGGCATCGACACCATGCGTGAAATCTATCAGAACGCCTACAACAACTACCACGGCATCTGATTGTAAACATTCTGAAACCTTCAAAGGGCGATGGGCTATTGCCCATCGCCCTCCTTTTGGGTTAACAAAAGAAAAGGAGTTTATGCCATGTATTACAGCAAAGGCTTGCCTAATCCGCTGCTGAAACCCGATGGCACGCTGGTGAAGGACGTGCAGGAGTGGGAAGCACAGAAAGCCTATCTGCGCGGCGTAGTGCAGGAGCACATGTATGGTACATGGCCGGGCAAGGCTGAAAAAGTGGAAGCCCTCAGCGTAACCACAGAGGATGTATTTAACGGCACGGCCATTTTGGAAAAAGTGGAACTCGCTGTTACCTACGGCGGCACTACCTTTACCATGGATGTGCGCATCCATCGCCCTAAGGATCACGAAAAGCATCCCACGATTATTAACAACGGCATTACATATGACCCCAGCTTCCAGCTTCAGAATCCCTATCAGCCCGAAGTGGCCAAACGTGGATATGTACTGGCCACCTTTCTGATGGCGGATATCGTACCGGATTATCAGCTGAGGCAGTATTACCCCAATCTTCCCGTTGATGGAAGCAAGCTCCGGCCCAAGCTGCCCTGCCGCACCATCATGGCATGGGCGTGGGGACACAGCGTGGTAGCGGATTACATTGAAACCCGGGACTTTGCCGGTCCCCTGATTTCCACAGGCGCATCCCGCGGCGGAAAGGCGGCGCTGTGCGCGGCCATCTTTGACGAGCGTTTCGTGGTTGCTGCTCCCACCATCTCCGGCTGCGGCGGGACAGGCGCAGCACGCTTCTGCGGTACCATTGATGGATCGCGTCAGGATTCTGTGCGCTGCGAAACCATCGGCCGCGTGGGCGAGGTATTCCCGGACTGGTTTACCGATCAGTATGCCACTTACGGCACGCACGAGGAACCCTTTGCCATCGGCGATGAAGTAAACAGCTTCCCGCTGGATGCGAATATTCTGCGCGCGCTGTGGTCAGTTCGGACGGTGAAGAGGATCATTGGAGCAATCCCTTTGGTACGCAGCTGGCATGGATGGCGGCGCAGCCGGTGTTTGATCTGTTGGGCGTGCCGGAAAAGAATGCTTTCAATCTGCGCAAGGGCGTGCACGCCCTTGATGCGCTCGACTGGATTGCCGTGCTGGCTTTCTGCGACCAGCTGTTCGGGAATGAATGCCCCGAACCCTGCGAAACGCTGAACCAGCCGTATTTCAAGGATATTGATATCAGCAAGTACGCTGAATGGATGAAATAAAGGAGGAGACTGCATATGGCATACTACAGCAAAATGCTGCCGAACCCTCTGCTCAAGCCGGATGGCACGCTGGTCGCCGACGCACAGGAGTGGGAACAGCAAAAGGCCTATCTGCGCGAGGTTGCGCAGGAGCACATGTACGGCACATGGCCGGGCAAGGCTGAGTGCGTAAAGGCCTTGTCCCAGACCACGGAAGAGGTCATGGAGGGCAAAGCCATCTGCGAACATGTGCAGCTGGCGGTTACTTACGGCGGTGACACCTTCAACATGGATATCATGATCCACCGTCCCAATGACGGCGAAAAGCATCCCACCATCATCGCCAACAGCTTCTCCCATCTGCCCAAGTTCCAGAATCCCTATCTGCCCAAGGTTGTGGAGCGCGGCTATGCGCTGGTGAACTTCCTGATGGGCGATCTGGTGCCGGACGTGCAGCTGGTGAAGTATTTCAACCTGCCTGTGGACGAAAACAAGGTCTTCCCCAAGCTGCCCTGCCGCACCATCATGGCGTGGGCATGGGGACACAGCGTGGTGGCGGACTACATTGTGACCCGCGAATTCACCGGCCCGCTGATTTCCACCGGCGCGTCCCGCGGCGGCAAGGCTGCCCTGTGCGCTGCTATCTTTGACGACCGCTTTGATGTGGCTGCTCCCACCATTGCGGGCTGCGGCGGTACCGGCACCGCCCGTTTCTGCGGCACCACGGATGGCTCCCGTCAGGATTCCGTGCGCAGCGAAACCATCGGCCGCATCACGGAAGTATTCCCGGACTGGTTCAACGACAAATACGCCACCTACGGCCCGCACGAGGAGCCCTTTGCCATCGGCGAAGAGGTCAACAGCTTCCCGCTGGATGCCAATGTCCTGCGCGCTATGGTCGCTCCCCGCGCGGTATTCAGCTCCGATGGCGAAGAGGATCACTGGAGCAATCCCTTTGGCACCCAGCTTGGCTGGATGGCTGCACAGCCGGTGTTTGACTGGCTGGGCGTACCTGAAAAGAACGCCTTCAACATCCGCCCCGGCGTGCACGGCTTTGACGAACGCGACTGGATTTCCATGCTGGATTTCTGCGATCAGATTTTCGGCAAGGAAGGCGCAGTGCCATGCGAATCCCTGAACAAGCCATATTTCAATGATGTGGATATCCGCCAGTACGCTGACTGGATTGAGTAAATAACCTATTGTTTTCATGGGCATCCGGACTTGCGCCGGATGCCCTGTTTGCGTTTGCATACACAAAAAGAAAAACCGTCAAAGCGTTTTGCTTCAACGGTTTTTACTGGTGAGCCCGGCGGGATTCGAACCCACGACCTTTTGATTCGTGGTTGGCAAGAAAGGTATAATATTAAACCGAATAATACCGCTTTCTTCTGCTGTGCTATTGCCGTTTTCACTAGTGGGAATGGGACGATAGTGGTTATCACACTGTACTCAAAAACGCCGTTCATTTTGTCTGATATCCATCCATGGTTATCCGTGCCATCACCACGGATGACGTACAGCGCTTTATGAACTGCAAGGCGAACATGTCCCGGAAGTCCATTCATGAAATGGTGATGGTGCTGGGCATGGTTCTGGAAAGCGCGGTGGAAGATGGTATTATCGTCCGTAATCCTGCGCGAAGCAAACGACTGAAGAATCCGTCAAAAAAGAAAACGGTCAGGAACGCACTGGAACGTGAGCAGTTGACGGATATCATCGCCAATCTTCATCGACTGACGGATGAACGGGATGTCCTATTGCTTGCGCTGCTGATCTACACCGGCATGAGGCGCGATGAAGTGCTTGGACTCAAGTGGGAGAATATCGACTTTGAACACGGCCTCATTCATGTCGTGCGCGGCGTAACGTTCAAATGCAACCTGCCGCACATTGACACACCCAAAACAGACGCTGCAATCCGCTCTGTTCCCATGCCTACGGCACTTCGGCAGTATCTCCATCCGAAGGAAGACAATCTCTTCATCATTGGCGGAGGCGAACACCCCATTACGGAACAGACCATGAAGCGTATGTGGGAACGCATCCGGAAGACCATCAACGTCTATGGCGCAACGCCGCATGTGTTCAGGCACACCTACATGACCTTTGCAGACCGTGAAGCCGTGCCGCTCAAAACTCTTCAGTCAATCGGCGGTTATGCAGATATTTATACGCTCAAGAATCGCTATACGCACACTCAGCGCGAAGATATCGAACATGCCAGAAATTGTATTGACCACATGTTTTCGCCCGTCTGACAGAACATGAATGGAACAACGGCAAAAACGCTCAAACCTTTATAACAAAAGGATTTGAAGCATTACAAAAAGGGCGTTTTGGAACAGCGTATGTGACAAAACACCCGAACCAGAGTAAAACAAGGTCTTATCCAAAGCAAAACCATAAAACAAAAAAGTCTTGAAACCCTTACGTTTCAAGACTTTCCTAACTGGTCGAGGTGACAGGATTTGAACCTGCGACCTTTTGGTCCCGAACCAAACGCG
>JAEDGL010000086.1 GCA_016297535.1 Clostridia bacterium
TGCGGCTGCCGCGGCACCGGCAAAACCACCATGGCCAAGCTCATGAGCCGCGCCATCAACTGCCAGAATCCCAATCACGGTGATCCCTGCGGCCAGTGCGACGCCTGCCGCGCCATTATGAACGAAACCACGATGGATGTTTTGGAGCTGGACGCCGCCAGCAACAACAGCGTGGATAACATCCGCGAGCTTTTGGAGCAGGTGCGCTATCCTGCGCAGATCGGCCGCTACAAGGTGTATATCATCGACGAGGTTCACATGCTCTCCACCGCGGCGTTCAACGCTTTGCTCAAAACGCTGGAGGAGCCGCCCGCCCATGTGGTGTTCATTCTGGCCACCACCGAGCCGCAAAAGCTGCCTGCAACCATCCTTTCCCGCGTGCAGCGCTATGATTTTGGCCGGATTCCCTCCGGTCTGATGGTGGAACGCATGCGCGAGGCGCTGTCGGATCTCGGCCTTGCGGCGGAGGATGAGGCGCTGCGCATGGTGGCGCGCGCGGCCGAGGGCGCAATGCGCGATGCCTTCAGCATTCTGGATATGTGCGTGGCGGGCGCGGAAAACGGCGTGATCACCGCCGCCCAGACACGCGAAATGCTTGGCGCAAGCGACCGTGAGTTTCTCTTTGATTTTTTCCAGCTGCTGGCCGGGCGCGACGAATGCGGCGTAATGCGCAAGGTGGACGAGCTGATGCGCTCCGGGCGCGAGCCGCAGGTGTTTTTGCGCGAGCTCAGCGGCCACAGCCGCGCGCTGCTTACGGTGAAGGCCGTCAGTCAGGACGCCGCCTCCATTCTGGACGTAACCGAGGAGGATGAGCAGCGCTACCGCCAGCAGGCGGAGCAGTTTTCGCAGACCAGGCTGCTTCGAATGCTGGACCTGTTTATGCGTGCGGAGGGCGAGCTGCGCTTTGCCTCCACGCCGCGCATCGGGCTTGAATCCGCCGCGCTCCACGCCTGTGAACCAAGGGCGGGAGAGGATAACGGCGCGCTGCTGGAACGCATTGACGAGCTGGAGCAGAAGCTGCGCGGCCTGGAGGGCGACATTGCCAGCGGCAGGCTGGCTTCCGCAGCCCCGAAGCCTGCCAGCACGCCCGCAGAATCAAAGGCCCGGCGGGAAACGCCCGAGAAGCCTGCGCTTCCGCCCGTCCCGGCCGACTCGCAGGGCGTGTGGGATCGCGTGATCGACACCATCAAAAAGAAGGATCCCTCCATGCTGGCGTTTGTCAAAACCTGCCGCTTTTTGGGCACCAAGGGGAATACCTATCAGGTCATGCTCCCCATTACAGCCAAGGCCAAGTACGATTATCTTACCCAACCCGCACGCAGGGAGCGCATCAACAGCATTCTTACGGAAATTACCGGCCAGCCCTGCCAGTTTGAGCCCGTTATGGAAACCGATGTGGGCGGCCAAAAGCTGGATGCTTTGCGCGAAGCGGCCCAGAAAAGCCTGATCGATACCTTTGGCCGTGAAAACGTTCAGATTGACGAAGGGAAGCAGCAGTGAAGAAATCATTTGAAAACGCCCGCCGCCGCGAAAAAAACGGCGTGCATTACAAGCATGATCTCGGGCAGCACTTTCTCTACGACGAGGAGCTGCTTCGCTCGCTGGTGGAGGCCACCGGCGTAACCAGGGAGGACTGCGTGCTGGAAATTGGCCCCGGCGCGGGTACGCTGACCAAATGCCTGTGCGCGGCTGCGCGCAGGGTAATCGCCATCGAGGTGGATCATGATGTAATCCCCTTCTTAAAGGCAAACACGCAGGGCTTTGACAACCTGACCGTGGTGGAAGGCGATGTGCGCAGGCTGGATCTCAGGGAGATCTGCGCTCCGCTGGGCGAGGGGTTCTATGTGATTGCCAACATTCCCTACAACATCACCACTCCGATTTTTGAACTGCTGTGGGACAGCGGCCTGCCCATCCGTCAGATATCCGTCATGATCCAATGGGAGGTGGCGCAGAAGCTGATGGCTGCGCCGTCTTCCGAGCTGTACGGCATTTTGAGCGTGCGGTGTCAATTGCTTTGCCACCCGACCCTTGTGCGTCAGGTGCCCGCGCAGTGCTTTACGCCCCCGCCCAAGGTGGACAGCGCCTTTGTGCGGCTGGACATGCGCAGGGAGCCGCCCGTGCCTGTAAAGGATGAAAAGCTGCTGATGCGCATGGTCAGGGCCGGCTTTGGCATGCGCCGAAAAACGCTGACAAACGCGCTGAAGGGCGTGGTGGAGGCACAAACCCTTCGCGCTGCGCTGGAACAGGCGGGCCTTCCTGCCAGTGTGCGCGGGGAGGCGCTTTCGGTGGAGCAGTGGATTATCCTGTCCAACGCCTGTGCTCCTTTACAGCCTGCCGAAGCTTGCACGCGGTAAACAGCCCAAGGCACAGCACCGCAGGAACAAGATAATAGCCGCTGCCCGTTAGCAGGGCAAGTGCGCTCAGACCCAAACCATACCAGAAATACCTTCTGGCGCGCGATGCGTTCAGCGCAACGGCCAGCCACTCCTGTGCGCTGCGCCGTGTTCTTTTTTGCCTGCCGATGTTTCGCAGATCCTCGTCCGTGGCGGGGTGGGCAAAGCCTGCCAGCATCATCAGCTCCTCCCGTTCGATGATCCGCATGGGAGGATCCAGCGTGCCGGCATAGGCAAGCGCCTGCGCATCCGCCGGGGCGGTCAGGCACAGAAGGGTTTGCTCCATCTGCCGTTCGAGGGCTTCCCGCGCGCATTCCACCACCTGCTGCGCCGTAATGGTTTGTGATGCGTGCCGGGCAATGAGACGTATGCAGGTTTTTTTGCCGTCCAGCAGGCCGATGACGCCCCAATCCACCGCCTTTTGCATCACCAGCGGGTATCGGGGAGCCAGCCACAGCGCACACTGAAAGGCGGCCTTTCGGGGCGGCTCCAGCAAAAGCCGGTTCACGGCCAGCTCGCCCCCGATCATCCGCCGCATCTGCTTTTCGCGCTTTTGCGTGATTTGCCTGGAAAACTGCCGCGCGCACAGCCACAGCATTACGCCCAGCGCAAACCCAGCTGTAAGCGCCGGCAGGCAAAGCCCCCACAGAAGCACAAACCATGCCACGCCCGCCCCGATTGCGACTGCCGCGCGCATCAGCCGGTCGGATACCTCCGCAACGGGCGTTTTGGGTTGATATTTCTCCATACATCCTCCTGATAGAAAAAGCTTCAGCAGAAAGTATTTCCCTTTTCGGGATTTTTCTTGTATAATGCTATACAGGGGAGGTTTTCCCCTTTTGGAAGGAGGCGCAATCGTGCCAAAGGAGCGCATTGGCATCATGGGTGGCAGCTTTAATCCCATCCATGCACGGCATATCGAAATGGCCGCCTGCGCAAGGCGTGAATTCGGTCTGGAACGTATCATTTTTTTACCAACGGGCAATCCGCCCCACAAACGGGCGGGGCTGGAGGATGCGGAACAACGCTTTGAGATGACTCGCCTGGCGGTGCACGGCAAGCCTGGTTTTTCGGCCAGCCGCATGGAAATTGACCGCGAGGGGATTATTTATACCGTTGATACCCTTGCCAGGCTGCAAAAGCAGATGCCCGATACCGCGATCGACTACCTGATCGGCGAGGATACGCTGATGGATCTGCCCAACTGGCGCAAAGCGGACAAGGTGTTTACCATGTGCCGCTTCCTGGTCTGCTGCCGTTCATCCGGTGATATCCGCAATCATCCCATTGTAAACGAATTGCAAAAACGGGGCGCAACGTTTGCTTTTCTTACGCTTCCGCCCAATGAAATCTCGTCCACCTCAATCCGGGAAAAGCTGAAAAGCGCGCAGGAGGTGCCCGAACTGCCGCCGCAGGTGGAGGAGTATATCCGTCTGATGGGTTTGTACGGCAATGAGCCCAGCCCCGCGGGAGCTGCGCAAATGTATACCAGACTGCGCGCGGCGTTGTCGGACAAGCGGCTGGTGCATTCGCTGCTGGTGGCGCATACGGCGCGCGGGCTTGCGCGTATTCATGGCGTAAACGAGGACAGCGCGGCGCTGGCAGGCCTGCTTCACGACTGCGCCAAGTGCATGCCGCTTTCCGCCATGCAGCACATTGCCCGCGAAAACCGGCTTCTGCTGGACAAGGAAATCCTGCAAAGCGGCAACCTGCTGCACGGGCCCGTGGGCGCCGTGGTGGCCGAAAAGGAATACGGCGTAACCGATCCCATCGTCCTGTCCGCCATCCGCTGCCATACCACGGGCAAGGTGGGCATGCTGCCGCTGGATATGATCGTGTTCCTTTCGGACAAAATCGAACCCTCCCGTCGCCCCTACCCGGAGCTGGAAAAGCTGCGCGAGCTTGCGAGCAAGGATCTGGCAGCCGCGATGCTTCACAGCCTCCAGTCCACGCTGGATTACGTGCGCAGCCAGAACACCGAGCCCCATCCGCTTACCCGGCAGGTGGCGGACTGGCTGCAAAGAATTGTGTAAAGAAAAAATCAACCATAAAGGAGATGTCAACATGAACGAAATGGTAACAACGATCGCCAACATCCTGTATGAAAAGAAGGCGCAAAACATCGTTGCGCTCAATGTGAAGGATCTGACCGTGATTACCGACTGCATGATCATCGCCACCGGCCGCAGCACCATCCAGGTACGCACCCTGGCCGACGAGGTGGAGGAGCGCATGGCCGAGCAGGGTGTGAATCCCATCCGCAAGGAAGGCCATCAGGAGGGCCGTTGGATCGTGCTGGATTACGGCGAGGTGCTGGTGCACATCTTCCACATGGAGGAGCGCGACTTCTACCGCCTGGACAAACTGTGGGAGATGGGTCAAAACCGCATTCCGCTGCCCTTTGATGCTGTGGAGGAGGAAGAATAATTTCTTTTCCGCCTTCGTTCAGCCCTTGTTCATGCGCTGTTCACCTTGATGGGTTATCCTGTCAATGGATTACCGCATGAAAGGGAGGAACAGGCGCATGCAAAAGCAAATGCCCAACCGCATCAGGCTGGCTGTCTGGCTTTGCGCCGGAATGCTGTTGGCATGCCTGTGGACGCTTGGGCAGTATCTGACGCCTGTGCGGCGCTCGCCGGAACCCGGGGGCGCCGCCTTTGGCATGGTGCTGATTGATATTGCGGATGAAGAAACCGCCGATTCTTACCATGTGCGGGATTGCGGCGTGTATGTGCTTGCCGTGGGGGAAAAGAGCCCGGCGGCTCTCGCGGGCGTTTCTCCGGGAGACCTGCTGCTGCATTTGAACGGCTTGCCTGTACACAGCACGGGTGAGTTTGTCGTCCGGCAGCAGCTGTTTGAGCCGGGCGAACGGGTGGAGCTGCATTTTCAGCGCGGGATCACCGAGGGTACGTACACGGTAACGCTGATTTGGAGTGAGGATTAACGCGGAAGAAACGGGGCGATGCAATGAAGCTGCTGATTGTGGACGATGAGGAGCGCATCCGCAAACTGATTGCCAAGTATGCCGTTTTTGAGGGCTACGAGGTTGCGGAGGCGGAGAATGGAATGCAGGCCGTGGAAATGGCACGGTCGGATCCGGGCGATCTGGTGATTCTGGATATCATGATGCCGGAGCTGGATGGCTTTTCGGCGGCGCGGGAAATACGCAAGCACAGCGATGTGCCCATCATTTTCCTCTCTGCCCGCGGCGAGGAATACGACAGGATTCACGGCTTCGAGCTGGGTGTGGATGATTACGTGGTCAAGCCCTTTTCGCCGCGCGAGCTGATGATGCGCGTGGGCGCGGTGCTGCGCCGAAGCCGCGCTTCTCAGCCGGAAAATGCGCACGAGCAGGTACAGCTTGGCGGCATGACGGTGGATTTTACCGCCCGCCAGGTGTGGATTAACGGTACCGCGCTGGAGCTTTCGCCAAAGGAATACGACCTGCTGTTTTTCATGGTTCGAAACCGCGGGATTGCCCTTACGCGCGACAGGCTGATCAGCGAGGTATGGGGTTTTGATTTTTTTGGAGACGACCGCACGCTGGATACGCACATCAAGCTGCTGCGCAAGCAGCTGGGCGATTACGCGCGCTACATTACCACGCTCAGAGGGGTAGGTTACCGCTTTGAAAAAACGCTTGAATAATACGCCGGTTAGCGCAGCCCCCTCCCTGCGGGGGCGCTTTTTGCGCTGGAAGCATTCCACAGGCGTCCGTCCGCACATTTTTTTATGCTTTCTGGTGTTTACGGCGTTGCTGCTGGTGCTGCTGTGGCTGTTCCAGATTGTGTTTCTGGACGAGTTTTACCGCATGCAGAAAACGGAGATGCTGCGTTCCTTCTCCAATAGCATGGTGCACAACATCGACAACGAAAATCTTCAAACCCTTGCTGACCGTATCGCCGAGCAGGATAATGTGTGCGTTATGGTAACGGATGAGAATATGCGCGTGATCGTAACGGCCGAATCCTGGAACGGATGCCTGATTCACCACATGAACCGGTTTGATCTGTGGCGCTACGCCAGTTCTCTTGCGGAAGGCGACAGCGCCATTGCTGCGGAATTTCCGCTGGATGCGTTTCGAAACCAGAGCTATGATGCGCGCAAGTTTCGCGGCGCCGTTCCCCCCAGCGATAACGGCGGAGCAAAAAGCCTGATTACCGTTCAACGCGCCGTAATGGCCGACAGCCGGGTGGTCTATGTGTTTCTGAACACGCTGATCACGCCGGTTACCGGCACCGTGCAGACCATCCGCAACGAGCTTTATTTTATCTCTGCCATTCTGGTGCTGCTTTCCTTTTTGCTTTCCCTTATTTTGTCCCGGTATATCACCCGGCCGCTGATTGAAACCACCGAGGCAGCCGCCGCGCTGAGCGGTGGCGAGTACCAGCCGGTAAGCGATACGGGCTATCGGGAAATCGAGCAGCTCAACCAGCAGCTGGTACAGGCGGCGCATGATCTGCACCGGGTGGAAGAAATGCAAAACGAGCTGATTGCCAACATCAGCCATGATCTGCGTACGCCGCTTACCCTCATCGAGGGCTACGCCGAGGCCATGCGCGACCTGCCGGATGAGAACACGCCGGAAAACATGCAGGTGATCATCGATGAAACCCGCCGTCTCACCACGCTTGTCAACTCTGTGCTGGATCTGCATACGGCGCGCGGAGAGCTTGGAACACTGAACACAACGCCCTTCAGCCTGACGGATTCCATCCGGGGTATTTTGTCGCGCTACGCAAAGCTTACCGAGCAGGATGGATACCATATCGCGTTTGCACCCGTGCAGGACGCATGGGTGCTGGCCGATGAGGTAAAGGTGCAGCAGGTGGTGTACAACCTGATTAACAACGCGCTGACCTATACAGGAGAGGACCGTACCGTAACCGTAGTGCAAAAGGTGCAGGACAGCCGCGTGCGCATTGAGGTGCGTGATTCCGGCGAGGGCATCGCCCCGCAGGATCTGCCCTATATCTGGGATCGCTACTACCGCGGCGGCAAGCCGCACCGGCGCGCTAGAATTGGAAGCGGGCTGGGGCTGAGCATTGTAAAAAACATTCTGGAGAGCCATCACCTTGCCTATGGCGTGGAGAGCCGGGAGGGCGAAGGCAGCACATTCTGGTTTGAGCTGCCCCTGCACGCCCATTAAGAGGGCTGCCTCGGATTTGACGCGTTTGTGCGTTGCCCATGCCCAAGGAAAAATTTGTTGTATCACCTGCCGGGGACGAAAAAAGGCGGCTGATCCTTTGAAAAGACCAACCGCTTTTTTCTTAACGGAATTCGTCCTTGCCCTCGGATGGATCTAATTCTTTTGAAAAATACAAAATCAGATCGTCATCATTCCGGCAGTCTGCATACTGCGGGCATACCCGTTCGCCGTGCCACACGCCGGTTCCATCCGGAATATATCCGCGTTTTACATACATTCTTTGCGCGCTTCCGTATCCTTCATGCAGGCCTACGCCAAGGTAAACCGTCCTTGAATACTGCGCGGCGACTTTTTCGGCCACATCCATCAGCCTGCTGCCAATACCGTTTTTACGGTACTTTTCAAGCACCCCAAAGTCAACGATTTCCGGATAGCCCAGATTTGCAAAAGCGCCCCTTTGCGAGTTCGGATATACGTTGATGTATCCCGCAACCTGTCCCTTGTATTCGGCAACAAAGGAGATCGATTTTCCTTCGCTCTGATCTTTGTATCTGGATTCGTATTTTTCGGCTTTCTGGTTCCAGCCCTGCGCGATTTCTTCATCGGTAATGATTTGAATATCGCTGTACATCATATCGCGTATGAGTATTTCTTTATCCTCATAGTAGATCATCGTCTATCTCCGCAATCTCCCGTTGAAAATGCACCGCCTCCGGCGTTTACCACGACCACACATAGGCCATCACGACGCTAAGCACCATCAGCAAAGCCAGCGACAGGCTCACCACGCGCACAAGCAGCTCCTTGGTTACCTTCCTGCGTTTGGAACGGCTGGACATAACAATCTGCCTCCTGTTTGGTTTCATGCAGACAGTATAGCATATTTGAAGGCACGTGGGCAAGACGAACGGCCGGTTCTCTGATTCGTTTACCGAAAGTTTACACATGATCCCGAAATTGCCGCCACGCGCAGCTTGAAACTTTGAAGACGGGGATGTATAATACTTCGTACATGTGTTGCGGAGGTGCGGGCTGGTGGAAGAAATCCGTTTGGGCGATAAGGTAAAAATGCGCAAGACGCATCCCTGCGGCAGTGATGAATGGAGCGTTATCCGCATTGGGGCGGATATCAAGATCAAATGCCTGGGCTGCGGACGCATTGTAATGATGGACAGAGCGGATTTTGTCAAGCGCCGCAAAAAGGTGCTGGAGCAGGGGCTGGTATCCGAGGCGGAAACCCTGCGCGCCATGGCGGGCCAGAGCAAAGGAGGAAACGACTAATGCAGACCGAAAACGAACAGGTAACTGCCGCACAGGATGCTGAGCAGAACACCAAAGGCAAAAAGAAAAAGGAAAAGGAGCCCACAAACTGGAAGAAAGAATTGATGAGCTGGATTTTAACGCTGGCGGTGGCGGTGGCGGTGGCGCTGCCGATTCGTGCCTTTGTGTTTGAACCCATCCGTGTGGATGGGGAAAGCATGTGCGATACCCTGCAAAACAACGAAGTGATGCTTGTTACCAAACCGGAGTACCTCAGGGGCGATCCTCAGCGCGGCGACGTCATCATCTGCAAGTATCCGGGCCGCAAGGAAAACTTTGTGAAGCGCGTAATGGGCGTACCGGGCGATGTGATTTCCATTATCTCCAATGTGGTTTACCGCAATGGCGAGGCGCTGGACGAACCCTACCTTACGCCCAGCCGTAATGATAACGGCTTCTCCATGGCTCCCTTTGAGCTGGGCGAGGACGAGTATTTTGTAATGGGCGATAATCGCGATAACAGCCACGACAGCCGCAATTATTATAACTACTACACCCCTGCGGCCATCACCCGCGATATGATTGTGGGACATGTGCGCTGCGTGGTGTTCCCGTTTAATCGGATTCGTGAAATCAAGTAAATGACGATCCTTTGGATGAATGCCGTATGGCTTGCCGGGTCATGCATGCTTTGACCGGCCTGTCCAAAGACACTGGGCCTGCAGAAAGAGGAAATCCTCTTTTTCCTGCAGGCCTTTTCATTTTCTTTTTTGGAAAGACACCTTCTCAAAATCGGTCAACGGAGTATAATGATGATTAACCGCTTCGGTTAACGGAGGATTTAGTATGAACAGGAAATTCTTTTCTCTGCCGGAGGAAAAGCAGCAGGCGATCATCAATGCTGGTTATCGGGTGTTTTCGCAAAACACCTATAAAAACAGTCCGATGAGTGAAATTGCCGACGCGGCGGGCATCAGCAAATCGCTGCTTTTTCACTATTTTCAAAATAAAAAGGAGCTGTACCTGTTTCTCTGGGAAAAGTGCGCTCAAACCACCATCGAGTTTCTAACCAAATACGGCTGCTATGGTCAGAAAGAGCTTTTTGAAAGCATGGAACGGGGCTTGCGCGCCAAGATGGAGATCATCCGCCTGTATCCGGATATGGGCCAGTTTACGATCAAGGCATTTTATGAAAAGGATCCTGAAATCAACGCGGCGATCCAGAAAAGCTATCACAAATATTTTCAGTTTAAAGCGGACAGGACGCGAATGAATCTGGATCCGCAGCAGTTTATTCCCGGATTGGATATTCCGATGATGTACCGTGAAATGTACTGGGCGGCCGAAGGCTATCTGTGGGAAGCGGTGCAACGTGGAAATGTGGAGATCGGCCAATTGGAAGAGGGTTTTACA
>JAEDGL010000087.1 GCA_016297535.1 Clostridia bacterium
GGCCTCACACAAGCCGCTTATGCAGAAAGCTGCCATCCATTTGGACGGCAGCTCAAGAAAACGAATCAGGCGCGCTGCGGCACGGGGCCGCCGCGCATTTTTTTGATCAGGTTATGGCGCACAAGCAGGAAGCAAACAAAGTGCGCCAGGGCCGTCATCGCCCAGCTGACCGGGTAGGAAAGATACAGGGTTTGCAGCGTGTGGTGCGCGGCAAAAACCGTATACACCCAACCCACGCGGAATACGCACACGCCTACGATGGAAATGATCATCGGCACAAACGAGTTGCCCATGCCGCGAAGGCTGCCCACCAGCACATCCATCATGCCACACAGGAAATAGGGAAGCGCCAGAATGCTGGAACGGATCACACCCATTTCAATCACATGAGGATCGGTGGAGTAGATGCCGATAAGCTGCCGGGCAAAGGTAAGCTCAAGCGCGCCCATGGTCAGGCCCACGGTAACCACGCACAGCTGGCAAAGCATCAGAATGCGGCCGATGCGCTCGGGCCTGCGCGCGCCCACATTTTGGCTGGTAAAGGTGAGGCAGGCGGTGTACAGGGCGTTCATGGCAGTATAGACAAAGCTTTCGATGTTGCCCGCCGCGCCGTTGCCGGCCATCACAGCCGAGCCGAAAGAGTTGACGGAGGACTGGATGAGCATGTTGGAAATGGAGAACATGGCGCTTTGCAACCCGGCGGGCAGGCCGATCTGCAAAAGCCTGCGCGTCATCCGGGGGTTCAGCCGCAGCTTGCGCAGATCCAGCCGCACCACCGTCTGGCTGCGGATCAGGCACAGAATAACCAGCACGCAGCTCATCATCTGGCTGGCAACCGTGGCCAGCGCCACGCCCGCCACGCCCATGTGAAAGCCCACCACCAGGATCAGGTTGAGGACAACGTTGACCAGACCGCTGAGGACGAGGTAGTACATGGGGCGCTTGGTATCGCCCACGGCGCGCAGGATGGAGGCGCCAAAGTTGAATACCAGGTTAAAAATGGAGCCCGCAAAAAGGATGGTGATATACAGCGTGGACTGGTCGATCACGTCGGCGGGGCTGTCCATCAGCTCCAGCAGCGGACGGCCGAAAACCATGCCCAGCACGCTCACCAGCACGCCGCAGAGGATGGATACCATCACGGAGGTGTGGATGGCGTCGCTGATCTGCTGATGATCGCCCGCGCCATAGGCCTGCGCCACCAGCACGCTGGCGCCCAGCGAGAAGCCCATGAAAAAGTTGATAATCAGCCCCGTCAGCGAGCCCGTGGAGCTGACCGCCGCCAGCGCCGTGGAGCCCGCAAAGCGGCCCACCACAATCACATCCGCCGCGTTGTAAAGCAATTGCAGAATGCCGGTTAAAATAAGCGGCACCGTAAAGCGGATGATTTTGCCAAGCAGCGGGCCGCTGGTCATGTCCATCTCATAGTGGCGTTGCTTTTGCATGGTTCAGAAATCTCCTTCACAGGCCGGACGGGCCGCCCCGCTCCCCCTTGAGCGGGGCCGGAGAACCGCGCACAAAAATGCCACGCAGCAAACCGGCCGTTTGTGGGCTGTACAGCGGCAGCCCCGTTACGTCCAGTTTACGCCTTTGCAGCAGACAATGTCAAGGCCTGCGGATTTATACATACTTGCGCATGTGCGCCAGCGCGTTTTTCTCCAAACGGCTGACTTGCGCCTGCGATATGCCTATCTCGCCCGCCACCTCCATCTGTGTGCGGCCCTGAAAAAAGCGCAGGGTGAGAATGTGCCGCTCGCGCTCGTTGAGGCGGTTCATGGCCTCATGCACGCCGATCACATCCAGCCAGCTGTTGTCGGGCTTTTTATCCGTGGTAATCTGATCCATCAGGTACAGCGCGTCGCCGCCGTCGTTGTACACGGGCTCAAACAGGCTTACGGGATCCTGAATGGCCTCCAGGGCAAATACCACGTCCTCGCGGGGCAGCTGCAGCTCCTGGGCAAGCTCCGTCACGTTGGGCTCGCGCCCCAGCCGCTCGGCCAGCCGGTCGCGGGCGCGCAGCGCCTTGTAGGCGGTATCGCGCATGCTGCGGCTTACGCGGATGGCGTTGTTATCGCGCAGGTAACGGCGGATTTCGCCAATAATCATCGGTACGGCATAGGTGGAAAAGCGCACGTTCTGGGTAACATCAAAATTGTCCAGGGCCTTGATCAGCCCGATGCAGCCCACCTGAAACAGGTCGTCCACATTTTCGCCCCGGTTGGAAAAGCGCTGGATGACGCTGAGCACCAGCCGCAGATTGCCGCGGATGAATTCCTCCCGGGCGCTCAGATCGCCGCCATGTACCAGAGGAAAGAGCTCGCGCATGCGTTCGTTGGTTAGCACCGGAAGCGTGGAGGTATCCACACCGCAGATTTCGACCTTGTTCATCGCCATTTTACATCCCTCCGCTTGTTGGCTTGTACCAGAAGTATGGGATGCAGGGGGCGGATTTATGCCGCGCGGCGCAATGGGACAAACCTTGCCCCCTTTGGACAGGAAATGCATGGCGGCTTGTCGAATACTTTGACGGATTTGAAAAGGGGGCAATGCAGGTGGACGAGGCCATGGAAAGGCTTGCGCAGATGATGCAAAGTGCGCGCTCGATCGTGTTTTTCGGCGGCGCGGGCGTAAGCACGGCATCCGGCATTCCGGATTTTCGCAGCGCGCACGGGCTGTACAGCGGCGCGCAGGGGCGCAGCTACGAGGAAATGCTCAGCCACGGTTATTTTATGCGCAACGAGGACGCCTTCTGGGCGTTTTACAGGCATGTGATGCTCTACCCCGATGCCCGGCCCAACGCCGCGCACCGTGCGCTCAAGCGGCTGGAGGATCAGGGAAAGCTGACGGCCATCATCACCCAGAACATTGACGGATTGCACCAGAAGGCCGGCAGCCGCCATGTATGCGAGCTGCACGGCACCGTGCACCGCAATTTCTGCATGCGCTGCGGCCAAAAAGTGGATCTGGACTATGTTGTCAGCGCTCCGGGCACGCCCAAATGCCCGGCATGCGGCCAGCGGCTGAAGCCGGATGTGGTGCTCTACGGCGAAAATCTGGACGATGCCGTGCTGGAAGAGGCGCTTGAAGCCATCCGCCAATGCGATCTGCTCATTGTGGGCGGCACGTCGCTGGTGGTGCAGCCCGCGGCAGGGCTGATCATGTACCGCCGCCCCAGCGCCAGTCTGGTGCTGATCAACCGCGATGAAACGCCCTACGACCGCCATGCGGATCTGGTGCTTCATGACGATCTGGGGAAGGTGCTGGACGCGGTGATCCCCGGGTGTTGACGGGGTTTGGAAATTCAAGTACAATAACCGGTGTGCCTGTTTGATTTTCCGGATGAAACGACGGGGTAACCTATGCTTACATTGATGTATATTACCAACAGCCCCCAGATTGCCCTCATCGCGCAGGCAAACGGCGTGCAGCGCGTTTGGGTGGATCTGGAAACCCTGGGCAAGGAAGAACGCCAGAAAGGGCGCAATACGGTCAAATCCAACCACTCGGTGCAGGATGTGCGCGCGATTCGTCCGCTGCTGACCCGCTCCCAGCTGCTGGTGCGCGTTAATCCCTGGAATAGTGCTTCGCCCGCCGAGGTGGATGCGGTGATCGACGCGGGAGCCGATCTGGTGATGCTGCCCATGTGGAAAACCGCCGCCGAGGTGGAGCGGTTTCTGAGCGCCGTGCACGGCCGGGCCCGTACCACGCTGCTGCTGGAAACCCGGGAGGCCGAAGCCTGCCTGGATGAGGTGCTGGCGCTGGGCGGCATTGATGAAATCCACATCGGCCTCAACGACCTGCACATTTCCTACGGGCTGGATTTTATGTTTGAGCTTCTCTCCAACGGCACGGTGGAGCGCATCTGCCAAAAAATCGCCGACAGGGGCATCCCCTACGGCTTTGGCGGCATTGCCAAGATCGGCGACGGGGCCGTACCGGCGGAAAAGATTATTCTGGAGCACTACCGGCTGGGCTCCAGCCGGGCGATTCTTTCCAGAACCTTCTGCGATAATGCCAGAATCACCAGTCTGGAGGAGATTGAACGCGTCTTCCGGCTGAATATGAAGGCGCTGCGCGCCTTCGAGGAGTATGCCGCGCAGGCGCCTGCGGAGGCCTTTGAGCGCAACCGTCAGGAGCTGGACGAGGCTGTGGCGCGCGTGGCGCGGGAAATGAGGGCAAAACGTGAGGGAACCTGCTGATTTATTGAATGCGCAACGGCTGAGCGAGCTGGCCGCGGAGTACGGCCCCTGCTTTTACCTGCTCAGCTCCAGTCAGTTCAGGCGCAACTGTCTGGAGCTGACGGAGGCGTTTCGGGCCATCTATCCGCATTTCAGCATTGCGTATTCCTACAAAACCAATTATCTGCCCGCGCTGTGCCGGATTGTGGATGAGCTGGGCGGCTACGCCGAGGTGGTTTCCGAAATGGAGATGGAAATCGCCCTTCGCTGCGGCGTGCAGCCCGCGCGCATTGTGTGGAACGGGCCGGTCAAAAACGCCGAAAGGATGGAATGGCTGCTTGCAAACGGCGGCACGGTGCATGCGGATTCGCTGGACGAGCTGCAGACCATTCTGGCCCTTTCCCAAAAGCACCCGAACAGCACCTTCTGCCTTGGCCTGCGCTGCAATTTTGACGTGGGCGACGGCGTGCTTTCGCGCTTTGGCATCGATACCCAAAGCGAGGATTTTTCGCAGGCCGTGCAGCTGCTTCGGGATCACCCCCGGCTAAGGCTTACCAGCCTGCACTGCCACTTTGCCAGGCGGCAGGTGGAGTACTGGCCCGCGCGTGTCAGCGGGATGCTTGCACTGGTGGATCGCGTGACGGAGGCGCTGGGCTATGCACCCCGGCGCGTGGATCTGGGCGGCGGGCTTTTTGGCAAAATGCCAGATTCGCTTAAGGCCCAGTTTTCGGCGCGGATTCCCGATTATCAGGATTACGCCGGGGCGGCCGCCGCGCCCTTTGCGCAGCATTTCAGGCAGGCTTCTGATCCGCCCGAGCTGCTGGTGGAGCCCGGCACGGCGCTGGCGGGCGACTGCATGAGGTTTGTTACGCGCGTGTGCGGCATCAAGCAGGTGCGCGGCAAAGCCTTCGCCACACTCAGCGGCAGCCAGAAAAACATCAGCATGACGGGCGTGAATCCCCCCATCCGGATTTATCCCGTGGGAGAAGGCCGGCACTATGCCGATGTGGACATGGTGGGCTACACCTGCATCGAAGCTGATGTGCTGTACAGGCACTATCAGGGCGAGCTGGCCAAGGGCGATTTTGTGGTTTTTGACAATTGCGGCTCCTATTCCATCGTGATGAAGCCGCCGTTCATCCTGCCCAATGTGCCGGTGCTGGATCTGGATCACGGCGATGTACGGCTGATCAGGCGCGGCGAAACCTTTGAGGATCTGTTTGCAACCTACGACTTTGGAAACGGGGGGCTCTCATGAAAACGGATGTGGCAAACCGGCTGATCTGGTACAGGGGCGAGGTGCTCCCTGTGAACGACGCCAAAATCAACATTCTCGCGCCCACGGCGCAGTTTGGTTTGAATGTGTTTGAGGGCATTCCCTGCTACTGGAACGATCAGCAGGGGCAGCTGTACGCCTTCCGGCTGAGCGATCACTACGACCGCCTTTTGCGCAGCGCCAGGCTGCTACAGATTGCGTGCCCCTATGACAGGCAGGCAATGGAGGAAGCGCTGCGGGCGGCCGTTACCGCCAACGAGTACGAGGAAAACCTGTCCGTCCGGCAGACGCTGTTTGTGGACGGCTTTGGCTCCTGGGGCTCCGACGGGCCGGTGGATATGTTTGTAGCGCCCATTCCGCGCGGACAGACCAGCGCGGAGTACAACCGCCAGGGGCTGCACGCCTGCGTTACCTCCTGGCGGCGCATTTCCGAAACCACGCTATCCCCGCGCATCAAGTGCGGCGCCAACTACATCAACAGCCGCGCAGGCCAGCGCGAGGCGCTTCGCAACGGCTATGATACCTGCCTGTTTCTCAACGATGCGGGCAAGGTGGCGGAGGGGCCCGGCTCCTGCCTGTTTATGGTTAGCAAAGGCACGCTGGTTACGCCCATGCTGACCGACAGCGTGCTGGAAAGCATCACCCGCGATACGGTGCTGCAGCTGGCCCGGGCAAACGGCATTCCCGTGGCGGAGCGCACGGTGGACCGCACCGAGCTCTACGCCTGCGACGAGGCCTTCCTGTGCGGCTCGGCCATGGAAATCCGGCCGGTGCTCTCGGTGGATCGCTATCCCGTGGGCAGCGGCGCGGAGGGCCCGGTCACCCAACGGCTGCACAGGGCCTATCTGGACGCAGCCACCGGCAGGGATCCGGCGTTTGGGCACTGGGTTACCCCGATCTACAAATAACACACACAGAGCCGCCGCTTTCGGGGAAGGAAAGCGGCGGCTCTGTGTGTTGCAGGCTGAAACCCTCTGGCGGAAAGGATCGCCGCAGACGAAGCTTCATGCAGGTTTATGCCTGTTCGTACATTTTCAGCCATTGGGGGCGCAGGCTTTCCCAGCTGCCCTCTGCCGAGAGAATGGCGCGCTGATCCGGCGCAAGCCCCGTGATCTGGCCGTTTACGGCCTGCGTGATCAGGCCGGGGAGAGCGTCAAAGGTTTCAAAGCGGTGCAGCCGAATCCCCCATGCATCCAGCGGCGGGTACTCCAGCCAGCTGCCCGCCAGCACGCAGGCGCCGGCGTAGAGATAATCCAGCATGGTGCTGCTCAGCGCATCCGTGCGGATGGCCAGCACAAACGCATCCGCGGCCAGCCGCAGCCGGGCGCACTGCTCATCGTTCATAAACTCAGTCATAATCACCGTGCGGCAGGGAAGCTGGGCCGCCGCCTCGTGGGTTTGCCGCAGGTAGCCGGGATCATCCACGCAATAGGTCTGCTGCAGGACGAGGGTGATTTTGGACAGCGTTTCCCGGGGCAGGGCGCGCAGGGCCAGCAGCACCTGCAGCTGCTGCTGGGCGGCCGAGGCGCTGTAGCCCACGCACAGCACAAAGCTGTCTGGATCCATGCCGTAGCTGCGCTTGCAATCCGCCCTGGTCATGGTGCGTCTCATTTCATCCATCAGGCGGTAGCTGTCCTGCCCAAAATCCGCCAGCACCAGCCGGTTGCGCAGCCCCTGCCCGCAGCAGGCAAGCAGCTGATCGCCAATCAGGCTGGTAACGGTGTGTACAAAATGACAGCGGTTGAGCAGCGGCGCCATGCGGCGCTTTTCGGCGGGAGAGACGCGCAGAAAATCGCTGCCCCAGATGGTCGCCACCCAGCGCGCGCCGCACCGGCGGGAAACCAGCGCGCCCAGCGCCAGATCCCGCTGGGAGATGTAGTGGTTGTGCACCACATCAAAGGGCCCAAGCTTTAGAAGCGACCGCGCGTTTGCCCAGATACGCGCCCACATGCGCACGCGCGGGATATGGCGGATGACGGGCAGGGTATGCCTGTCCTGATAGACGGTGATTCCATACCGGGCGTAGAAACCGTCATTTTTGCCCTGGTTGCCCCAGATGGGAAACAGCACGATTTCGTACCCCTGCCACAGCGCGACGTTTTCCAGAAAGCGCTTTGTCCAGAAGGAGTCGGAATCGGCAATCACCAGCATGCGCCGGGTCATGCGCCTCGCCTCCCCTGCAGCTTTTGGCGCAGAACGGCAATGATCTGCCCCGCCGTTACCATCAGCGTTTTCAATTCGCCCCGGTACAGCCAGCAGGCCAGCAGCAGCACCGCCACCAGAAACGCGTACTTGATCCAGCCCGTCAGCCACAGGTTGCCAAAGGAGGCGACCCCCATCAGCCCGATGGTGTAGAGCAGGTACCGGCTGCTTTCCAGCACCCGGTAATAGTGCTCGCCGATCACCGTGCGCAAAATCAGCGTAAGCACCGCCGACAGCGCGGAGGCCAGCGCCGCGCCCGACATGCCCATGAATGGAATAAACACAAAGCACAGCGCAATGTTGACAACGGCGGAAAACAGGTAGATGATGGTTTTCCAGTACGTTTTTTTGGAAAGGTCAATGCCCATGCTGGTGGTTTCGCCCAGGCAGTAGCAGATGGGCGTAAGGAACAAAAACGGGAAAAACACCACGCTGGACCGGTACGCCTTGCCCAGCAGCAAAAACACGGGCGTTTGCAGCAGGGTAATGCCCAGCCCAAACAGCGTAAGCATGCACGCCATCAGCCGGTGCACGGTGTAAAAGCGGCGGCTGTCATCGCTTTTGTAGTTTTCCAGCACATAGGGCGCCCAGTAGGCGTTGAAGCCGGTTTCGATAATGCTGATGGTGGAGGCCAGCCCCAGCGCGCTGGTATAGATGCCTGTGGCGCTGTAGCCCAGAAGGTGCTTGAGCACCAGGGGGCTGGTGTAGGAATTGAGCCAGGAAAGCAGGCTCATGGGCACCAGCGGCAGGGCGAAGGCGCCCAGCGCCCGCACCGTTTCGGCATCCGTATGCCGCCAGAAATGCACATCGAAGCGGCTGCGCTGCAGCAGGATGAACACCAGCGTAAACACGCCCGTAAGCGCGGTAAGCATCATCAGCGCGGCACGGCCCGTGGGGGCGGAAAAGCCCACGCTGAGATAGGCAATTTTGGTAAGCAGCGCGAACAGCACGCCCTGAATGGTATAGAGCAGCGCGTTTTGCTCCATGCGGTAGCACAGCGACAGAAAGCGGAATACCACCAGACAGAAGCTGTAAATGCCAAAGCACAGAAACACCGTTCCATCCGGCCGGCCGACGATCTCCTGACTGACGGAGGGCCAGAAAAGGCTGAGCACCGCAATGCTCAGCGCCGCAAAGCCAAGCGGCACAACCGTGCAGAAGGTAAACAGGCTTTTGCGGGTGGAGCGGCCCGGCGTTTCCAGAAAAAAGCGCACAAAGGCCTGATCCAGCCCCAGATAGCATAGGGAGCTCAGCAGCCCCGCGTAGGAGCTGAACAGGCTCAGCCTTCCCAGCTCCTCCGTGGGAAAGAGGCGGGTGGAAATGGGCGAGGCAATAAAGCCCAGCACAAAGCTGATCCAGGTGACCATGGAAAACCCGACCATGTTTTTGAGGAATGTCTGTTTGCTCTTCTCCATGTGCTACTCCTGTACGTTTTCGGGCAGCGTACGGCCTTCGCGGGGGATGGTAACCACAAAGCAGGTTTCCTCGCCCGGCAAAAGCTCGATCACGCCGTCAAACTCGGCAAGCGTATTTTTCACAATGCTCAGGCCCATACCGCGCCCCTCGCCCTTGGTGGATACGCCGGCTTCAAAGATGTGCTGGCGCAGGCTTTGGGGAATGGCGGGGCCGTTATTGCTGATGGCAAAGGTAAAATGACGCAGGGTTTCGCGCGCCTCCAGACGGATGCGGCCGTCCCGAACGCCGCTCAGGGCGTCCATGGCATTGTCCATCAGGTTGCCGATCACGCAGCAGATCTCCCACGGCGGCACGCTCAGGCCCTCCAGCGCGGTGCGGATATCCAGCTCCAGACGGATCCCCCGCTCCTCGCAGGCGGCGTTTTTTACCTGCAAAAGCGCGTTAAAGGCCGTCACCCTGGTGCGCATGACCTTGCTGACCGTACGCAGCTGGCTGTAAATGCGCTCCAGATAATCCGCCGCCTCGCCGCTTTCCCCCATCTCCAGCAGGCTGTACACCACCTGAATGTGGTTGAGAAAATCGTGCCGCTGGGCGCGCAATTGCAGATTAAGCGCGTCCATCTGGTTGTTGGTGGTTTGCAGCTCGTAAATGGTGCGCACGCGCCTGCGGGTGCGCAGCGCCTCCTGAATATCGATGGACGCGCCCCAGATGGCCATCAGCGCCATGGCCACCACAATGCCCAGCAGCATATAATCGTTGTAGCCGGAGTGCAGCATCAGATACAGCACAAAAACGACCAGCGCCGCAATTTGGATGGCGTTGACCACAATGGCATAGGTGCTTGCCTTGTTGATGTCGGGATTGCGGGTGGGCTTTTTCATCGTTTGTCTGCTCCATAGCGGCGTTCGTGCCGCGCTTTCAGCTTG
>JAEDGL010000088.1 GCA_016297535.1 Clostridia bacterium
TGCTGCGCAAGGCTTCCGAGCCCACCGCACAGGTCGCTGGGCTCGGAACAAGAGTCGGAGGGCTGCGGCCCTCCGACTCCTCCCAGAGGGTTTATCGACAACCTGAGCAACGGAAAACTATCCATTGCACATCCTAGAAAAGACGGTATAATAGATTTGATCCTGATCTGTGCGTATCAAACAAAAGAGGTGTCTGTATGAAATATGCTTTCAGAACGCTCCTGTGCCTGCTGCTGACCCTTCTGTGCTGCCTTACTGGCGCACAGGGCCTGGAATACGGCGGAAAGCCGCTGGATTTTCAGAGCCTGGAACGCTTTCCCTCCTTTTTTGGCGATGAGCAAACCGGCAGCTGGACCGTCAACGCCTATCAGGCGGATGCGTTGCTGGACCGTTTTTGGGATTACGGCATGCGCAACAGCAGCCGCACGGTGGTGTTTCACCTGGCCGCGCAGGGCGACAGCCGCACCGGCGTGTGGACGCCTGTTTTGCGCTTTTACCATATCGATGGCAACCCGATCAACGCCCGGGCCGTCAGCATTCTGACCAATGGGCGGCGCTACGATCTGGCGGCGTTTTCCCAAAGCGTGGACAAAAACCGCCAGACGGCGGAATGCATCACCGTGCCGCTCAACCGCGAGGGGCTGCAGGTGGTGGCGGCCATGCGGCAATCGGAAAAAGTGACCCTGCGCCTGATTGGCGAGCGGCAGTATACGCTGACGGTGGACCGTACCGCCACCACCGAGCGCATGGCGCTGGAGGGGCAGTCCCTGATCGGGCTGGATGCCGGCCTTGCGCTGCTTGACGAGCTGGGCGTGGATCGCTATGTGCTGTGGGATTTTAGCGAAAAGGCCTGGCTGCGGGAATACGGCTGGCGGCCGCAGGTTACGCAGGGCTCCCTGGGGGAAACCCTTTGCGGCCAGCCTTTGTCCGACAGCATGGGCATGCTTTTGCCGGATGATGGAGGCGAGGCCGCCGTGGCCGTGCAGGAGACGCTGATTGCGCACGGCTTTTTGTACGGAACCCCCAGCTGGAAGCTGAACGCCATTGCTGTGGAAGCTGTTCTGCGCGCGCAGAAGCATCTGGGACGCGTTCCCACCGGCTGCGTAGATGAGGCGCTGATGCAGGCGCTGGCGCAGGAAGCCCCTGCGCAGCTGGCGCAGGAAGCCGCCCTGTCCGCGCTGGGCGCGAATGTGCAGCTTGGCCTGGAGCGCTGCTGGTTTGCCGGCGGCGTGGGCCCGTCCGCCGGCGGCGAGGAGCTGCGCACCGTTCTCAATACCGATCATGTATTTCTTGCTGCGGACGGCGTTATCCGCAACTGCGGCCAGCAGGAACTGCAGCTGTTTTTGCAGATGAAGGCCAGGATGCTGTACAACGGCCTCTATGCCTACGAGGCGGAGCTGGCCGTGGAAGGCTGCGACGGTACGCAGCTGGATACCCGATTGCTGCCCCTGGAGCAGGCAAGGCTGCTGGTTTATGCGGAGCTGCCCGCGCAGCTTGCCCTGGATGAGCAGGCGCAGTGGAGCGTTGCTTTTGAGCTTGATGGCGAAAGCCTGGTCATCAACCTGAAGTGAGGATGCCTATGCGCTGGAAATGTTTGTTTGTCTGCCTGATGGCGGCGTGCCTGCTTACCTCCTGCGCGCTGTTGCCCGAGGAGGAAGCCGTTCGCACCGCGCCGGTCACGCGCAGCTATGTGCGGCCGGAATACAACACCGCCGCGGTGGAGCGCGGCGATCTGATTCATAGCGTTAGGATCAGCTGCAGCTATGTGCCCGTGCAGACGGCCAGCCTCTCCTTTATGCTGGATGATGAGTACATCGACCGCTTTCTGGTGCAGGCGGGCGACAGCGTAAAAGCCGGGCAGGTGCTTGCCCAGCTGCAGCTGGGCGATCTGCAGGAGCGGATCGCCGCCGCGCAAACGGAGACGGCGGTGCTTGAAATGCGGCTTACCCATGAGAAAAAACAGTATGATCTGAATTTGAAGCGCCTGGAGATAACCACCGCGCAGATGGACGCCCTGCAAAAGGCGCAGGCGCTTGAAAAGGCGCGGGAAAGCTATGCCCGGTCCGCGCGATCGCTGCAGGATTTGCTCACCTTCAACCGCCTTACGCTGGAGGCGCTCAACAGCGAACTGGCCAAGCGCCAGATCCGCGCTCCTTTTGACGGCACCGTTACCCGTGTAACGGATTTTGAGGAGGGCGACAAAAGCGAGTTTGGCATCGGCGTTCTTACGCTGGTGGATTCCACGCGCTCCATCTTTCGTGCCTCCACGGAGTACTGGGACCGCTTTACGCCGGGCGAAGTTTATTGGATAACCGTCAAAAAGGAAGACTACGAGGCCGTTGTGGTTGGCGAGGAGGAGCTTGGGCTTGCACCGCAGGCACGCGAGACGGGCAAGCGCAGCTATGTGTACTTTGCGCTTACCCGGCCCAGCTTTGAGCTTAAGGACGGCGACACGGGCACGGTGGAAATGGTGGTGGATCAGAGGCTGAATGTGCTGCACGTACCCGCCGGAGCCGTTTCCGCCGCCGGCGGCAGGCCCATTGTATACGAGCTGCGCGAGGATGGCATGAAGACGTACAGGTATGTGGAAACCGGCGTAACCATCGACGGCCGGACCGAGATTATCAGCGGCCTTGAGGAAGGCGAAAGCGTGATTGTGAAGGGAGGGGGGAACCGGTGAAAAAATGGATGGCGGCGCTTTTCTGCCTGGTGCTGTGCGCTTCCCGCGCGCTGGCGCAGCAGCCTCCCGAGCTGATGGAGCCTGTGGGCGTACAGCTCAACGCGGTGGAAGCCTATGTAGGGGAAATTTCCAAAATAGCCGTGTATCCCGCCTCGGTCATTCCCTATGTGGAGGAGTTTTTCTTTGCCCAGGAGGGTGTAATCGATGAGCTGCACGTGGCGCTGGGACAGATGGTAAAGGCCGGGGATCCGCTGGTTACGCTGGATACCGAAAGCGAATGCGAACGCGCAGACGAGCTGCGCCGCGAAATCGAGCAGCTGACCATTAACGGCGGCTACGAGGACGAGCTTGCAAGGATCGATCTGGCCATTCTGGATGCCGAGCTGCGCGCGCTTGAAAAGCAGGAGCCCGTTGATCAAAGCGCCGTCTTGCTCAAGCAGCTGGATGTGGAAGAAAAAAAGCTGGAAGTGGAGCTGGCTACCGGCCTGCGCGCTCTTTCGCTCCGGCAGCTCAGGGACGAACTGGAGGCACTGGAGGATGAAATCAGCCAAAACGTGCTTTACGCACCCTTTGACGGCCGCGTGGTGCACATGAGCGGGGAATGGCAGCCGGGCAGCTATGTAAGCGCCTATGCGCCCCTGCTGTATCTGACGGATGATACGCGGCTGTTTGTACAGTCCGACTACATTTCCAGCGCCACGCTGAACGCCGCGCACGCGGTATACGCCTGCATTGGCGCGCAAAGCTATGCGCTGAGCGCAACCCCTGTGGATGAAAAGCGGTATCTGGCGCAGGTGCTTTCCGGCGAAAAGCTGATGCGGCAGTTTACCGTTGACAACCCGGATGATCAGCTGGCCCCCGGCCAGTATGCGGCGGTCTGCGTGGAAAGCAGCTATCAGGCGGATGCGCTGCTGGTGCCGTCCAACGCCCTGTACACGGCGGATTCGGGCCGTTATCTGTATGTGATGGAGGATGGCGTGCGCGTTCGGCGCGATGTAAAGGTGGGCGTAGCCACCGACTGGTACACCCAGATTACCGAAGGGCTGCAGGAGGGAGAGCTGGTCTATGTCAAGGAGTAAGCTGTGCCTGCTGCTGTGCCTGTGCCTGCCCATCGCATCCGCCAGGGCGCAAAGCCCCAATCTGATCTCCGAGGATATGATCCGGGCCGAAACCGTGCATTATTCCAAAACAGCGGTTGTGGAAATGGGGGAGTATGCGCGCGATTTCAGTACCAGCGCGTCGGAATACTATCCCCACACGGTTACGCTGGCCGCGCAAACCGATGGCGCCAGCTTTGTTCAGTACCACGTGTCCCGTGGCCAGCAGGTTCGGCAGGGAGATCTGCTGGCAACCTTTGCGCTGGAAACCGACGAGGCAGCCCGCGCCCGCGCCACGCTCTCGCTGGAGCGCGCGAGAGAGGATTATGAAGCCGAAGCCCAAACCAAACGTGAGGAAATAGCCGCCATGCTCCAGGCGCATGCCGCCATTCGCGATTTCCAGGAGCGCGAGCTGGACGCGTTGCGCATCAGGCGCGCGCAGACGGCCTATCAGCAGTACTGCTACCAGCAAAGCTGCGCCATCGACCGTCTCTCGCGGCAGCTTGCCCGGCTGGAGGAAGCCAGCATCCGCTCTCATCTTTACGCGCCCTTTGACGGGGTGATTACCGCCCTTGCCTACAAGCGCGAGGGCGAAAGGGTCTACCCGCACGAGGGGCTGGTAACCCTGCACCGCGAGGAGGACATGCTGCTTCGCATCAGCAACGATCAGCTTCATTTTCGCTACGGCATGTCCGTTACCGTTACCGGCGGCTCAAAGACGGAGCCCCAGACGTACCGGGGTCAGGTGGTGGCGGCGGACAACATGCTGGGCGAAAGCCGCCGTCAGGGGTATGCCTACATCCGGCTGGAGCCCTTTGATAACGGTGAAAAACCCCGCTTTGCCCGCCTTACGGCCACAGGCGTTTCGGAATACCTGGCGGATGTCATGGTCGTTCCGCGCCGCGCCGTAACCATGGACGGAGGCCGGTACTGCGTGGAATGCCTGGTGAACGGAAGCCTGCAAAAGCGCTATATCAACGCGGGCCTCATGAATATGGCCCACGTTTGGGTGCTGCAGGGACTGCGGCCCGGCGACACCATTATCATCGATTAACCGGAGGCAGCCATGCTCAGATTTGTCATCAACAAAATGCGAAGCAAAAAATGGATGATCCTGGCGCTTCTGATTGGCAACATCCTGCTTGTCAGCATTGCGGCGGGCAATCCCATGTACACCCACGCGGTGTTTCAACGCACCATTACCAAAAAGCTGGAAACCTTTCTGACCCAAAAAAACGCCTACCCGGGCCAGATTACCTTCAAAATGAAAAGCCAGACGGATGATCTGGCCAGGGTGCGGGAGCATGAGGCTGTTGTGCAGGGTATGCCCGATGCCTTCGGGGTGCAGGCGCTGCATTCCATCAGCCATTTCAGCGCCATCAAAACCAGCGCCAGCCTGCTTTTGCCGCGCGACGATGCAGCCGACCTGCGGCTGACCGTTTCCAGCCTGAGCGATCTGGACCGGCATGCAAAGCTGGTAGCGGGCAGAATGTATGCCCCGCAGCCGGATGAGGACGGCGTGTACGATGTTATTCTCAGCGAAAAGGCCATCATTGCCCAAAACCTGATGCTGGATGACGTGGTGGTTTTTTCCCGCATGACAAACGCGCAGGGCGAGCCGCTCAGGCTGCGCGTGGCGGGCGTGTTTACCAACAGCTCCAGCGAGGATCTTTACTGGGTCAACTCGCCCAGCTACTACAGCGACAACCTGTTTATGGCGCCCGAGGCGTTTGAGGCGTTTTTTCTGAGCACCGAAAAGCTGCCCTGGCAGATCAATGGCACCTGGTATGTGCTGCTGGATTATACCGCCATGCGGGGCGACCAGGTGCAACGGATGCTGAATGTGGCCGACGGCTACCGCCGGGCCTACAACGGCAATGCCGTGCGCAGCTACAACGACCATTTTTCGGAAATCTTTACCGGGTATCTTGCCTCCATGCAAAAGGTACAGGTAACGCTGTGGGTTTTGCAGGTGCCGGTGTTTGTGCTGCTGTGCGCGTTCATCTTTATGGTTTCCCGGCAGATGCTGCAGATGGAGCAAAACGAAATCGCGGTTCTCAAAAGCCGCGGCGCGGGCAAAGCGCAGATTTTTGGCATCTACCTTGTGCAAAGCGTGCTGGTATCGCTGCTTGCCCTGGCCGCCGGCATACCGCTGGGCATGTATCTGTGCCAGGTGCTGGGATCGGCCAATGCCTTTCTGGAATTTGTGCGCAGAAGCGCCCTGCCCCTGGAAATAACCGGCGAGGCGCTGCTGTATGCAGGCGCGGCTTCGCTTTTGTCCATCTGCGCCATGACGCTGCCCGCTCTGCGCTATGCCCGTACCGGCATTGTAAACGCCAAGCGGCAAAAGCACCGCCGCGCCGCTGCGCCGCTGTGGCAAAAGCTGGGACTGGATGTGGTTTTGCTGCTGGTGGCGCTCTATGGCCTGTACAGCTTCAATGCCCAGAAGGAAATCCTTGCCGCCCGGGTGGCGGAGGGAGCGGCGCTGGATCCGTTGCTGTTTCTTTCCAGCTCGCTGTTCATGATTGGCTGCGGCCTGCTGACCGTACGCCTGGCTCCGCTGCTGGTATGGTGCGTATACCGCCTGCTGCGCCGCTGGTGGAGCCCGGCCTTGTACGCATCCTTTCTGCAGGTGCTTCGTACGCGCAGCAGCCAGAGCTTTATCATGGTCTTCCTGATCATGACCATTGCCCTGGGCGTGTTTAACGCCCAGGCGGCCCGCACCATCAACCAGAATACCGAGGACAACCTGCGCTATTCCATCGGCGCAGATGTGGTGCTGCAGGAAAGCTGGGACAGCACCGAGGCCGGCGGGGAGGAGGGCAGCTCCCTGGGCGAGGTGACCTTTTTCGAGCCGGATTTTGGCCGCTTTGAGGCGCTTGAAGGCGCGCAGGCCATCACGAAGGTTTATGTCAACAACGGCGTCAGCGTTTCCGCGGGCGGGGGCGCAAGCATCAAAAATGTGCAGCTCATGGGCATTCACACCAAAGAATTTGGCCAGGTGGCCTGGTTCAAGGACACCCTTTCCGACGTGCACTGGTATCATTATCTCAACGCCATGGCGCAAAACAGCCGTGCGGTGCTGGTGTCGCGCAATTTTGCCCAGCAATATGGCTACGGGCTGGGCGATTCCATCACCTACCGCAACAAAAACAACGACAGCATGCGCGGGGTGATCTACGGCTTTGTGGATTATTTTCCGGGCTGGAAGCCGGTGGCCTATACCAAAGGCTCGGATGGGCTGTATCACGAGACGGATCAGTACCTGATTGTGGCGCATCTGCAGCAGCTGCAATCCGCCTGGGGCGTGCTGCCCTATCAGGTGTGGATCAAAAACCGCGGCTCCAGCGCCTACCTGTACGATTTTGCCCGGACCAGCAACCGCAGGCTGTCGGTCTTTCTGGATGCCGGCGCGCAGCTGATCGAAAAGAAAAACGATCCTATTCTGCAGGGCACCAACGGCATCCTCACGGTGGGCTTTATCGTGGTTCTGCTGCTGTGCTCGGTGGGCTTTCTCATTTTCTGGATTTTGTCCATCCAGTCGCGTTCGCTGCTGTTTGGCATTTTCCGCGCCATGGGCATGACCATGCGCGAGGTGCTTACCATGCTGGTCAACGAGCAGCTGTTTATCTCCGGGCTGTCCATTGTTGTGGGCGCCGTGGTGGGACGCCTGAGCGCGCGGCTTTACATGCCGCTGATTCAGCTGGCTTATGCCGCCAGCGATAACGCGCTGCCGCTGGAGCTGGTCAGCCGGTCTGCGGACAATGTGCGCCTGTTTGCCGTTGTTGCCGCCGTGATGCTGGTGTGCATGGTGATACTGGGCGTGCTGGTCTCACGCATGAAGATTACCCAGGCGCTGAAATTGGGGGAGGATTGAGCCATGAGTGATGTTTTTCTTTCGGCCAGCCAGGTCAAGCGCTGCTTTTCCACCTCCGGCGGCGATTTCTGGGCGCTCAAGGGCGTAAGCGCGGCCATCCCCCGCGGAAAGCTCACCATCCTGAAGGGACGCTCCGGCAGCGGCAAAACCACGCTGCTCAACATTCTGGGGGCGCTGGACAAGCCAACCGAGGGCGATGTGCTGTTTGACGGGCAAAGCATCGTCAGCATGAGCGAGCGCAGCCGCGCACGGCTCAGGCGCACGCAAATCGGGTTTGTCTTTCAGTCCGTGGCGCTGATTCCCATGATGAACGCGCTGGAAAACGTGCAGTTTGCCCTGCGCATGGCGCACAGCAGGGAAAGCCATGCGCAGCGCGCTATGGAGTGCCTGAAAATGGTTGGCTTGGCCGGACGCATGCAGCATATGCCGCAGGAGCTTTCCGGCGGCGAGCAGCAGCGCGTGGCCATCGCCCGCGCCATTGCGCACCGCCCGAGAATCCTGTTTGCGGACGAGCCCACAGGCGAACTGGACACCACAACCGGCCTGCAGGTGGTAAAAATTTTTCAGGAGCTGTGCCGTCGGGAGGGCGTAACCATTGTGATGACCACACACGACACCGGGCTGATGGAAATCGGCGATGCGGTATTTGAGCTGGAGGACGGTGAAATCATCAGTGGACGCTAATCATCCGGCCATGATCGAATGCGAAAATCTGGTCAAGATCTACAAAACCAGGGATATCGAGGTGCTGGCGCTGCAGGGGCTTGAGCTGCGCGTGGAAACAGGCGAGCTGATGGCCATCATCGGCAACAGCGGCAGCGGAAAATCCACCTTTCTCAACATGGTCGGCGGGTTGGACCGGCCCTCTGCCGGACGGCTGATGGTGGACGGCAAGGACCTGTTCAAGCTCAGCGACCGCCAGCTGGTGGATTACAAGCGCCGCACGGTTGGCTTTGTGTGGCAGAACAACGCCCGCAACCTGCTGCCCTACCTGAGCGCATGGCAGAACGTGCAGGTGCCCATGCTGTTTGAAAAAAACGAGCAAAAGAAAAAGCAGCGCGCGCTGGAACTGCTGGAGCTGGTGGGGCTGGGGCACAAAAAGCATTCCAGGCTTACCCAGCTTTCCGGCGGCGAGCAGCAGCGCGTGGCCATTGCCATTGCGCTGGCCAACCATCCCCGCCTGCTGCTGGCCGATGAGCCCACCGGCTCCGTGGACGCCAAAACCGGCGCATATCTGCTGGATGTGCTGCGCACCATCAACCGCGACCTGGGCCTGACCACCGTGATTGTTACCCACGATCCGCTGCTGGCCAAAAAGGTAAGCCGGGTGGTGGCCATCCGCGATGGCAAAATTGCCAGCGAGCGCATCATGAAGCAAAGCTACCGAACCCGTCTGGAGGATATTGACGCCTTTACCCAAACGGAGGATGTGCAGGACGAGTACGCCGTGCTGGACCGGGCGGGACGCTTGCAGATTCCCCGGGAAATGCTGGATCAGATCAGCCACAGCGGCAACCGCCTCAGGGTAACGATTCAGGATGGCAAAATCATTCTCGACAGGCCGGATCAAACCGAATAAAAAAACGCCCCGGGCTCAACGCATCCGTCAGAGCCCGGGACGGTTTTCTATTTCATGTGATCCAGCAGATAGCCCAGCAGCGACAGCGCATCCTCGATGTTGCCGCTGGCCAGCGGCAGGCAAAGCAGCGCTCCGTCCGGCTTGATATCGTAATCCCACAGGCCCTGCAGCGCATCCGCCGGGATACCGAAAAGCCCTTTGTTGCCGGTTTCCGGGTCGGTGGCAATGCCGCCGCGCAGATCTACGCCTTCCACGTTCAGCGTGCCATCGTCCACATAGGGCTGCAGATTGAGCAGCGTGGACTCGTTGGCGTAGGTTTTAAAGCTGTCCTTCTGCAAAACGTACAAATCGCCCTGTCCCGCAGCCATCCATACCATCAGCTGCATGTCGCCGTACATTTCATCCGTGCCGACCAGATTAAAGCTGACCTCCTCCAGCTCCGGCCACAGCTGCGGCTGCAGCTGCTCCAAAAGCTGGGTGCACTTGTCCACCGTATCATTGCTGGCAACGCCCTGATAGTACCATTCCAGCTTGAGGTTTTCCGGCGGACGGTAATGCGTGGTGGTAAACAGCAGGTTCCAGCCAAAAATACCGGCAATGGCCAAAACGGCGTACTGCCACCAGAAATAGTGAAAATGGTTGCGGATACGATTCTTGGTAATGGGGAACATGGACGCCATACCTGCCTCCTGAAGTACCTGTAAACTGAAGCGGCCTGACCGCCTGTTT
>JAEDGL010000089.1 GCA_016297535.1 Clostridia bacterium
TTCCGGCCTCTTGAACCCCATTCAAGCACGCTACCAAACTGCGCTACACCCAGATATTTGTTTGGTGATCTGTTGTCCAGAGCACGAATGTTATTATACGCATTTTCCACCACGAAAGTCAAGCGTTTTGAAACAATATTTCGAGAAAATTTATGCCGCGGCTGGTAGGGAAAAAACACTCGACAGATTGAGCAATCGTGCGTATCGTGTTATAATGTACAATGGATGTTCCGGTTTGATAAGTGATACAAGCGAAAATACGCAAGGGATGGATGAAACATGTTTCGAGAGTTCTTGTGCGAACATCGTCTGGAAAATTTGCTCTGCGCGCCCGGTGCTTTCAAACCGTTCCCGCAATGCGGCGATCGCGATGCCTGGGAAAAACTCGCCGAGGAAAAGAAACAGTTTCTTCTCGGCTGGGGCAAAGAGGCGCTCAACGGATATCCACTGATTACCGCAACGCAATATATGGCCTACCGTCGCTCGGGCGATCGAAGAATTTTTGAAAAGCCCTACTTTGACAGGAGAATCCTCCTTTTTGGAGCGGCTCTGGCGGAATGCGTGGAAAATCAGGGGCGTTTTGTGGATGCAGTAATCGACGGCCTGTGGCTGATCTGCGAAGAAAGCACCTGGGTGGTATCGGCGCATAACAATCAGGAGCCGGATGATCTGTATCCGCTAAGTCAGAAATGCCTGCCGGATCAAACCAATCCCTACATCGATCTGTTTGCTGCGCAGACGTCGTCCGTGCTTTCCTATGTTCTTTATTTGCTGGGTGATCAGCTCAACGCCGTTTCTCCTTTGATTGCTTCGCGTGTAAAGCGCGAGATTGAGCAGAGAATTCTGCATCCCTTCCTTACACACAACGATTTTTGGTGGATGGGCTACGGATCCAAAACGGTAAACAACTGGAATCCGTGGATCCTTTCAAATGTCATTGATACGGCCCTGCTTGTGGAAACGGATACTGTTCGACGCAACCGCACGCTGGAGCGCGCCATGATCATGCTGGACCATTATCTTCAGACAATGCCCCAGGACGGCGGATGCGACGAGGGCGCGGGATATTTCAATGTGGCGGGCGCGTCGCTGCTGGATTGCCTTGAAAGCCTGTACCGTGCCTCCGACGGGCAGATCGATTTTTTTGGCGAGCCGCACATTGCCGCAATCGGCAGTTATCCGGAAAAGGTTCATATTGCGGGGGAGTATTACCTCAACTTTGCCGATTGCGACGCAAAGCCGATTTTGGATGGAGAACGCCTGTATGCCTATGGCAGCCGTACGGGCAATAAACGGTTAAAAGAACTTGGCGCGTTCATTTTTGGCGGGGCATCCGGCTGCGGCCAGCAGCTGATGATCCGCGATACGCCGCAGGTAAACCGTACGCTGTTTGGCCTGTTTGCAGGCCCGGAGCAAAACGTGCCGGAGCCAAAGCCCGCTCCCTTTATGCAGTTGGCGGATCTGCAGGTGTTCGCCTGGTATCACGATGGCGTTTATGCGGCCATCAAGGGCGGTCACAACGATGAAAGCCATAATCACAACGATATCGGCACATTTGTGGTTTATGTGGATGGCGAACCGCAGATTGTTGACATGGGCAACAAGGTGTATACTGCGGCTACGTTTGGCCCCAACCGCTATGAGCTGGACAACACACGCTCGAAAAATCACAATGTTCCGCTGATTGGCGGCGTAGAGCAGCACGCCGGCCGCGAGTATGCCGCCCGGGAGGTATCGGCAGACGGGAGGGGAGCGCGGATGAACCTTGCAGCCGCCTATCCTGCCCAGGCCTGCGTGGACAGCCTTGTGCGTACCTTTGTACCCGAGAACGGCACGGTTACGCTGCAGGATGAAATCCGGCTTGCCAGGGCCCAATGCGTCACATGGGTGTTCATGCTTCGTCACAGGCCCTGCATTCAACCGGGTGAGGCGCGGTTTGGAACGCTGAAACTGTGCTTTGATCCGGCGCTTACGCCTCACGTGGAAGAAATGGTGATAGACGATCCGCGCATGCAGCGCAGCTTCCCGGGCAGCCTCTGGCGCCTTACCCTGGAAGCGGGTACCGGCACGAGCCACCATTATGCCTTTGCGATTCATCGGATATAGAAAGGAGCCTGTCCAAATGCAGCATGAGAAATATCATTATCAATCCCTGCAGGAGATTCGTCAAAAGGCGCAGCAGTGCGATGCCTTTCTGCCGTTGAATGAAGATGTGTCTCCCCTGTTTGAGCCGCTTCGGATTGGCACGCACACCGCGGCCAACCGCATTGCCCTGCAGCCTATGGAGGGCACGGATGGCGAAGCGGACGGCACGCCAGGCGAGCTTACCTGGCGGCGCTACGAGCGCTTTGCCAGGGGTGGCGCGGGTCTGATCTGGTTTGAGGCCGTTGCCACCGTGCCGGAAGGCCGTGCCAGCGAGCATCAGCTGCAGCTGACGACCGAAAATGTGGACGCGTACAAGCGACTTGTGGAGCACATCAAATCCGTCTGCCTGAAGGAAAACGGCTATGAACCCATCCTTGTAATGCAGGCAACCAACAGCGGCCGGTATTCCAAGCCCACCGGCGTGCCGGATCCGCTGATTGCCTATCACTGCCCGCCGCTGGAGGATCCAATGCTGGATGACAGCCATCTTTTGAGCGATGATCAGCTCAAGCGCTTTACGGATGCCTACGAGCGCACCGCCAGGCTGGCTGCACAGGCGAACTTTGACGGCGTGGATATCAAGTGCTGCCACCGCTATCTGGCTTGTGAGCTGCTCAGCGCTTTTACGCGTCCCGGCCCCTATGGCGGAAGCTATGAAAACCGCACCCGCTTCCTCAAGGACGCCTTCCGCGCCGCTCAGGCCGGTATTGGCAGTGGCTTTCTGACCAGCCGCCTCAACGCCTATGACGGTTTCCCGTATCCGTATGGCTTTGGCGTGCATGAAGGCAGTTTGGAGGTGGATTTGACCGAGCCGCTTCGCCTGATTGGCGAGCTGGTGGAGGAGTTCCATATTCCGCTGATCAACATTACCATGGGAAATCCCTACAAAAATCCCCACGTCAACCGCCCCTACGACAACGGCAACTATGTGCCTCCGGAGCATCCCATCGAAGGACTCGGCCGCGTGATGAAGGGCCTTTCCGATATTCAGCATGCCTATCCCGAACTGCCCGTACTGGGCAGCGCCTTCTCTTACCTGCGCCAGTACGCGCCCGCGCTGGCCAGCGGCATGGTGTCCGGCGGGCACTGCGCCATGGCAGGATTTGGGCGCATGGCGTTTGCCAACCCCGATTTTGTGCGCCAGCTGCGCGAGCAGGGCAGTATTCAAAAGGTGTGCAGGACCTGCGGAGGCTGCGCTCAGCTGCTGCGTGCGGGCCGTCCCGCCGGCTGCATTATTCACGACAGGGAGGTGTACAAGCTGTGAAAGTGGCATTTGTAAGCGGCGCGACCCGCGGCATTGGCCGCGCCATTGCCGACAGGCTTTACGAGCGCGGCTACCGCGTGCTTTATTCGGGTACGCGCCCGCAACGTCCTGACGATTTGCCTGAGGATCGCGATTATATCGGCTGCAATATCGCTTTTGGCGAGCAGCGCAAGGCGGCCTTTGCGTATATCAAACAGCGCTATGGACGGCTGGATGTGCTGGTGAACAACGCTGGTGTCGCGCCGCTGGTTCGTCAGGATATTCTGCAGATGACAGAAGAGAGCTTTGACCGCGTGATGGAGATCAATCTGAAGGGCACCCTGTTTATGTGCCAGCTTGCCGCCAATTTCATGCTTGCGCACAGGGATCAGTGGGAGACGCCTCCCCGCATTGTCAACATCGGCAGCATTTCCGCCTATACATCCAGCACGTCGCGCGGCGAATACTGCATCAGCAAAGCCGGTCTGGGCATGGTGACGCAGCTTCTGGCGGACCGGCTGGCCGCGGAGGGGATTCCCGTGTTTGAGGTGCGGCCCGGGATCATCGCCACCGATATGACCGAGAAGGTGCACGACAAATACGCCAGGCTGATTGAGGAGGGCCTGCTGCCCATTCCGCGCTTTGGAGAGCCCGACGATGTGGCAAAGATGGTCGAGGCCTGCTGCACCGGCCTGCTGGATTATGCCGCCGGGCAAGTGCTGAACGCCGACGGCGGCTTCAGCCTGCGCCGCCTGTAAAGCCGGGATCGTGTACTTGCAAGGAGGAATCAAATGAAACTGGCCTTTTCAACGCTGGGCTGCCCCGATTGGAGCATGGAGCAGATTTTGGATGCCGCGACGCGCCTGGGCTATCAGGGCGTTGAGCTGCGCGGCGTTCAGGGCGGCATGGAGCCCGGGGAAATAGCCTGCCTGCAGGGTGAAAACCGCGGAAAAACGCTCCGGGCGTTTGCGGCTTGCGGAATAGAGCTGTGCGTGTATGGAACATCCATTCACTTCCATGATCCCGAAACGCTGGAGCAGCATTATCAAAAGGCGCTGCAGGCGCTTTGGTTTTGTGCGGATTGCAGCATTCCCATGATGCGGATTTTCGGCAACGAGGTACAGCCCGAAACCGAACAGGCACAGCTTGACCAGATTGCCCGCACCTTTGACAAGCTGTGCCGCGAAGCCGAAAGGCTGCATGTGCAGCCGCTACTGGAGGTGCACGGTAATCTGACCACCATCGAACGCCTGCGTTATGTGGCGGCGCGTGTGGACAGTCCCGCCTTTGGCATCATCTGGGATGTGGGACATACCCATGCCGTCTATGGCACGCGGGTAGACACCTTTTATCAGGCTCTCAAACCGTGGATCCGTCACGTTCATATGAAGGATGCCATCCATGAAAACGGAAGGCTGCATCATCTTTGCGCCGTGGGCCAGGGGCATCTGCCGCTTCGGCAGATTGTGAAACTGCTGGAGGAAGACGGTTATCCGGGGTATTATTCGCTGGAGTGGGAAAAACGCTGGCATCCCGAGCTGGAAGAGCCGGAAATAGTCTTCCCCGCTTACACAGAATGGATGAACAGGGGAGAATAACATGAAAATAGCAAGCAGCGCCGTGTGCCATCAGGTGCATACGCTGGTGGTGGGCAGCGGTGCGGCCGGTTTGCGCGCAGCCGAATGCCTGTATGAGCTGGGACAGACCGATGTGGCGCTTGTAACCGAGGGCATCAACTGCGGCACCAGCCGAAACACGGGCAGCGATAAGCAAACCTATTACAAGCTGTCACTGTCCGGATCCGATGCGGACAGCGTACGCCAGATGGCGAGCGCGCTCTATCAGGGGCAGGCAGTGGACGGAGATATCGCCCTGTGCGAAGCTGCTGCTTCCGCGCAGAGCTTCTTTCATCTGGTAGAGCTGGGCGTACCGTTTCCAACCAACGAATACGGCGAATACGTGGGCTACAAAACCGATCATGATCCGTACCGTCGCGCCACCAGCGCGGGGCCGTATACAAGCAGGCTGATGACAGAGGCGCTGGAAAAATCCGTGCGCGAGCATGGCATCAAAATTTGGGACAGGATGCAGGCCATTGAGCTGCTTGTGGAGGATGGACAGGTGTGCGGCCTTTTGTGCCTGGATCTTGCCCATGCGCAGGATCCGCAAAAGCGCTATGTAGCTTTCCGCTGCGCCAATATCGTGTGGGCCACGGGAGGGCCTGCCGGTATGTATTTACACAGCGTGTATCCATCGTGCCACTATGGCGCTACGGGTGTAGCATTCGCGGCGGGCGCAATGGGGCGAAATCTTACGGAATGGCAGTTTGGCCTTGCCTCCGTCAGGCCGCGATGGAATGTATCCGGCACCTATATGCAGGCGCTGCCCCGCTTTTTCTCCACGGATGAAAACGGCGGCGACGAACGGGAGTTTCTGCTGGACGCTTTTGATGATCCGGGCACGGCACTGTCCAATATATTTCTGAAAGGATACCAGTGGCCTTTTGACGTTCGCAAGGCGTTCGACGGCAGCTCGCGTATTGATTTGCTGGTGCATGCGCAGCAGCAGATGGGTCGCCGGGTTTTTCTTGATTTCCGAACCAATCCCGGCGGAGGAGACATTGATTATCGGTCTCTTTCAGCGGAGGCGCGCGATTATTTGCAGCGCGCGGGAGCCTGCTTTGGCAGGCCCATTGACCGGCTGCTGCACATGAACGAGCCTGCGGTGGATTTTTATCTGGAGCACGGCGTTGATCTTCGACATCAACCGCTGGAAATTGCGCTGTGCGTACAGCACAACAACGGCGGCCTTGCCGTTGATTGCCACTGGCAGACCAATATCAGAGGCTTGTACGCGGTGGGCGAGGCTGCGGCTACACATGGTGTATACCGTCCCGGCGGAAGCGCGCTGAATGCGGGGCAGGCCGGGGCGCTGCGTGCCGCTCAGGCAATTGCGGGAAACCCGGGCGTTATGCCGGAGGAAGAGACGTTCCTGCGCGCGACGGACGCAGCGATGAAAGCGTGCGTGGAGCTGGAAGAGCAGATTGCCACGGGTAGCAGCCATCCCGATGTTCATACCGTTTACGCCGAGGCAAGAAGGGCCATGGACCACCATGCGGGCCCGGTACGAAGCGCGCAAGGCCTTCGCGGATTGCTGGATCAAATCATCGGCCAAACGCCGCGGATCGCAGCGGTATCCATCCGTCAGCCTGTCGATCTGCGCTGGGTTTACCGCCTGCGTGAAACGTTGCTATGCCAGCGCATGTATGTGGAGGCAATGCTTCAGTATCTGGAGCAGGGCGGCAGAAGCCGCGGAAGCGCTCTGTATATCGATCCACAGGGACAATCGGCTGCCGGTCTTCCCCCGGAATACCGTTTCAAAACGGATGACGGCCAGAACGCGGATTCTGTGCAGGAGATCGTGTGGCAAAACGGTCAATGCCGGATCGGCTGGCGCACTGTAAGGCCGATGCCTTCGGAGGATGAATCCTTCGAAGTTGTCTGGAAAGCCTATCGCGAACGCAATACACTCAGGAGGTAGAAATATGGATTGTTCCTTCCACACAGGCAACCGTCAGCGCCTGTATGCTGATATGAAGCCCTACTCCATGCTGGTGATGTTTTCCGGCGAGGAAATCCGCAAGACCAACGATGAATATTATCCCTTCTTTGCCGACCGCAGCTTTGTCTATCTGACCGGCATTATGCAAAAAGAAGCCGTTTTGCTGGCCCTGAAGGGTTCAGACACGGTAGAAGAGCGGCTTTACATTCTTGCGCCGGATGCTATGGCGGAGCGCTGGACGGGACGGCGGCTCAAGCCGCAGGAGGCCCAGGCTCTCTCCGGCATTACCGACATCCGCTATGTGGACCGCTTTGCCGGCGATCTGCATTCGCTGGCGGCGGGAGGGCATTATTCGCTCAAATCCGCCTCCTATGAACATTTGTATCTGGATCTGTTCCGCGTAAGCCCAATGGATATAGACCGCCCCGCGCACCGGTTGCTTACGCGGGTGCAGCAGGAGTATCCCTACCTGAAAATTGAAAATGCCAACGCGCTGCTTCGCAAGCTCCGCCTGATCAAGCAGCCCTGCGAGATAGAGGCCATGAGAAAGGCCGAAAGCATTACCGGCGAAGGCATTCTGGCCATGATGAAGGCGTCCCGGCCGGGCATGTACGAATACCAGTACAAGGCGGAGTTTGATTACGTGCTTGGCCAGCATAGCCCGGACGGTCCGGGTTTTCCCTCCATTATCTCTGCCGGAGCAAACAATTTCTGCATTCATTACTATACCTACACCGGGCGCGCAAACGACGGCGACATGGTGCTAAACGATGTGGGAGCCCAATGGGACGGTCATATCACCGACATTTCCCGCGGCTGGCCGTGCAACGGACGTTTCAGCGACCGTCAGAAGCTGCTGTATGAATGCGCGCTGGATACCTCCAACCATATGTTTTCCATCATCCGGCCCGGCATGAAAATGGCAGATGTGGACGGAACGATCCGCCGCTACAACGCGCAACGCCTGAAAGACGCAGGCGTTCTGGCGGATGTAGAGGACGTTGGCACCTACATGTGGCACGGCGGCGCGCATCACGTTGGCTACGATGTGCACGATGTGATCGCCGCGCCGGATACCATTGCTCCCGGCATGGTTTTCTGCGTGGATGTAGGCATTTATCATGAGCAGTGGGGGATTGGCTTCAGGCTGGAGGATAACTGCCTGGTAACAGAGAACGGCTGCGAAAACCTGTCTGCGGCGATTCCGCGAACCATTCAGGATATTGAGGCGGTTATGCGCAGATCCTGAATGGATTTGGGAAACGGTCTTTCAAAGCTGAATTCAAAAAACAGGCGGTGGCAGAGAAATCCGTCCACTGCTTTGCCAGCTTCAGAGATTGGCACAGCCCTTTTTCAATAATGATGAATTGACAGATAAATAACAAAAAAGCTTGCTTCAAACTGGGGAAAGATGTATAATGATATGTGGGATAGATTTGGTCAGGTGGGACGCAAATTGACCCGATGAGGAGCGTAGCGATGCAAGATGACTATTTTGCTCTGATGCAGAAGCTTGCGCCGGATCTGGCGCAGGAGATTGAGCGCAGGGCGTTGGTGCTGGAGCGTATCGGCGCGCTGCAGCCGGTGGGCAGAAGGCAGCTGGCTGCAAGGCTGAACATGCCGGAGCGCGAGGTTCGTACGGTTGCAACGCTGCTTCGCGAGCATGGGCTGGTTTCGCTGGATGCGGCCGGCATGAGCCTGACACCCACGGCGGCAGAGGTACTGCCCATGGCGCGCCTGTTCAGCCGCGATCTGCACGGACTGACCAAGCTGGAAATGCAACTGGCTGCGCTGCTGAATGTGGACAGGGTATGTGTGGTGCCCGGCGAGGCGGATCGGGACGAGCACGTAATCAGCGAGGTGGGTCGCAGCGCCGCATCAAGGCTGCGCGGCTTTTTGCAAAGCGGCTCCACACTGGCGGTTACCGGCGGCACAACCATCCGCGAGGTTGCCTTTGCCATCCCGCACAGCGCGCCCATGAACGTGATGGTTGTACCGGCCAGGGGCGGAATCGGCCGCGCGCTGGAAATTCAGGCCAATACCATTGCCAGCGAAATGGCCAAGCGGCTGGGCGGACATCACCGGCTGATGCATCTGCCGGATGATCTGGACGAGCAGGCGCTTCAGGAAATGCGCAAGCTGCCCGAAATTGATGAAACGCTTGCTTTGCTGGAACGTGCTGATGTGGTGCTGCACGGCATCGGCCGGGCGGATGAAATGGCGCGCCAGCGCCAGTTGCCACCCTCTGTTCAAAGCGAGGTGCTGCGCAGGGGAGCCGTTGCCGAGGCTTACGGCTGCTATTTTGACTGCAATGGCAGGCTGGTTTACTCCGCCTCCACCGTAGCTCACAACCTGGGCGCGCTCAAGCCCAAATGCGCGCTGATTGCCGTGGCGGCCGGAGCCAGCAAGGCTGAGGCCATCGCCGCGGTTATGCGAAACCGCCGCCACGCCATGCTGGTAACCGACGAAGGCGCGGCCAGAGCCATCCTGCAAAAGCAGGAAGGCTGAACAATGCTTGCTTGCCCGAGAGGGCTTTGCAATACCAACCAACAAAGGTTTTTAAGGAGAGTGTACACCATGGCTAAGAAGACGATTGACGACATCCAGGTGTCCGGTAAGAAGGTTCTTGTCCGCTGCGATTTCAACGTGCCCATGAAGGATGGCAAGATCACCAACGACAAGCGTATTGTTGCCGCTCTGCCCACCATCAAAAAGCTGATTGCGGACGGCGGCAAGGTTATCCTGTGCAGCCATCTGGGCAAGCCGAAGAACGGCCCCGAGGAGAAGTTCTCCCTGGCTCCCGTTGCCCAGCGCCTGAGCGAGCTTTTGGGCAAGCCCGTGGTGTTTGCCAATGATGACAACGTGGTTGGCGAAAATGCCAAGGCCGCCGTTGCCGCCATGAAGGACGGCGATGTGGTGCTTCTGCAGAACACCCGCTTCCGCAAGGAAGAAACCAAGAA
>JAEDGL010000090.1 GCA_016297535.1 Clostridia bacterium
CCGGGGAGGAAACTGCGCTATGCAGCCGCAGAGCCAGAACACAGATGTTCACAAGATCATAACATCCGGCCAAATGGCGGACAAACGGGATTATATCAATTATGCGTATACGATGAAATCCAAAAAATGGTACTGGGTTGGGCGGAGAACCCAGGACATTGTTTTGTCGTTGCTGGCAATTGGCATTTTATGGCCTCTGCTCATCCTTGTGGCTATTCTCATCTGGATCGACAGTCCCGGTGCAAGCCCGATTTTCTCACAGGTGCGCGTAGGCCGAAAGGGAAAGGAATTCAAATTTTTGAAATTTCGCTCCATGGTTCCTGATGCCGAGGCAAAGCTGGAGCAATTGCTTGATCGGAATGAGATGGATGGGCCGGTATTCAAAATCAGGGATGATCCGCGCATTACCCGTGTGGGGCGAGTGATTCGCAAGACGGGAATTGATGAACTGCCGCAACTTTTGAATATTTTGAAAGGCGATATGAGCATCGTTGGACCACGTCCCGCACTTCCAAGAGAGGTGGCGCAGTACAGCGAGTATGAGCAGCAGCGTTTGTGGGTTACGCCCGGATTAACCTGTTACTGGCAAATTCAGCCCCGGCGAAATGAACTGAGCTTTGAAGAGTGGATGGAGCTGGATTTGAAATACATTCGGGAACGCAGTTTTACAGTCCCGGTGCAAGCCCGATTTTCTCACAGGTGCGCGTAGGCCGAAAGGGAAAGGAATTCAAATTTTTGAAATTTCGCTCCATGGTTCCTGATGCCGAGGCAAAGCTGGAGCAATTGCTTGATCGGAATGAGATGGATGGGCCGGTATTCAAAATCAGGGATGATCCGCGCATTACCCGTGTGGGGCGAGTGATTCGCAAGACGGGAATTGATGAACTGCCGCAACTTTTGAATATTTTGAAAGGCGATATGAGCATCGTTGGACCACGTCCCGCACTTCCAAGAGAGGTGGCGCAGTACAGCGAGTATGAGCAGCAGCGTTTGTGGGTTACGCCCGGATTAACCTGTTACTGGCAAATTCAGCCCCGGCGAAATGAACTGAGCTTTGAAGAGTGGATGGAGCTGGATTTGAAATACATTCGGGAACGCAGTTTTCTGACGGATTGGAAAATTATTTTCCGCACCATATACACGGTTTTTGGGATGGAAGGGGAATAAGTGGATTTTGAATCCACTTCACAACATGGCAAAAAGCACGCCTGTGGCGATCTTCTATACCGGGCGATACGAAGGCCGCTACGGCGGCCTTTTGGTTTGTCATCAAAGTTGTCTATGGCGAACATTACCAATGGGATAAAAAACTTGCGTGCATGGTGATGGCTTTCAAAAAAGTCGGAAGGTTTGCATCCCTCCGACTTTTTTGAAGCTTTAACAGCCTATGGGCAGACAAACTTGTCTGTCCGGCTTTTGTTTGTCTTTGGTGTACAGTGCCGGTTTCGACCGTCAGTGAAAATGGCAATTACAGCTTGCCGTACAGCGGGCCGTAATGCTTGCAGGCGGCATAATCCGCGGCCTGCGTATCCTGCGTGCCAAAAGCCGACCAGCTGTGCGGGCGGTATACCTTACCGGCGGGCACGTTGTGCATGGTTACGGGAATGCGCAGCATCGAACACAGGGTGATGATTTCTGCGCCTACATGACCGTACACGGTTACGCCATGGTTTGCACCCCAGTTGGCCATTACGCTGTATACATCGGTAAAGGCGCCTTCTCCGGTAAGCCGGGGAGCAAACCAGGTGGTGGGCCAGGTGGGATCGGTGCGCTGATCCAGCACCTGGTGGACTTCCTCCGGCAGGATAACGGTGCTGCCCTCGGCGATCTGGATGCACAGGCCAACGCCCTCCACAATGTTGGTGCGAATCATGGTTACAGGCATTTCGGCCTGGGTTTTGAAGTGGCTGGAGAATCCGCCGCCGCGGAAATACTGATAGTTGGCGCGGCACCAGTCGGTTGCCTTCAAACAGGCATCAATATCCATCTGCGTCATTTCCCAGAAAGGCTTCATCTTGCCGCCGGCTGCACCGGTGCAGTCCAAAGCGGTTGCGCCGGAGTTGATGAGGTGGATAAATCCGTCCTTTGCGGAGCCCTCGGGCTTCCAGCCGGTTACGCGTTTCACAGCTTCAGGACTCCAGTAAGTGCGCACATCGTGGAAACAGGGCGCTGTATTGGTAATCAGCGTGCCCAGCAGCATGGCGATTCCGTTCATGGTATCATTTTCGGTGGCAAAGGGAGTGGGCTGCTTGGGACCGTTCCAGTCGAAGGTAGAGGCCATGATGGCTTCGGTAAAATCGCCGTTGGGCAGCCAGTCCGTCCATTGACGCTGTCCCTGGAAGCCGCCGGCAACAGCGTTCTTGCCCAGCGCTTCCTCGTGCCAGCCAAGCTCGTCCAGCTTTGGATTGCCATACAGAATATCGCGCACAATCAGGGAGAGCTTGGCGATAAACTCCCAATCCTTGTTTGCAGGCACAACCTTGGATTTGGTAATGATGCCGGGCAAATCCTTGCCTTCGTTGCAATCAAAGCCTTCTTTGCAGTTATCCCTGATCCAGGCAAGCGCTTTTTCGTATTCATCCTTATCATAAATTTCCAGCGTAATGCGGCGCAGCAACTCGGTCATATCTACCCATTCCGCACGAAGGCCCAGATATTTCTGCAGCATCTGCGTATCGCAGAACGATCCCATAATTCCCATGGAAACGCCGCCGATGTTGACATAAGCCTTGTTCTTCATCCAGCCAACCGCAACGGCGCAGCGGGCAAAGCGAAGCAGCTTTTCTGCAACGTCCTCGGGCACGGTGTGATCTCCCATATCCTGCACGTCGTGTCCGTAAATGGAAAAGGCGGGCAGCCCCTTCTGGGCATAGGCGGCCAGAACGGCAGCCAGATATACTGCGCCGGGGCGTTCGGTACCGTTAAATCCCCACACGGCCTTGATGGTGGCGGGGTTCATGTCAAAGGTTTCCATGCCGTAGCACCAGCAGGGAGTAACGGTTAACGTAGCGACCACGTTTTGCGTGGAGAAAAATTCCTCGCATTGGGCAGCCTCCGCTCCTCCGCCGATGGTGCAGGGGCTGATGACCACCTGCACGGGCGTACCGTCGGGATAGCGAAGGGTTTCCATAAGCGCCTTGGCGGCCTTTGCCAGCCCCATGATCTGTTCTTCCAGTCCTTCGCGGATGCCGCCCCAGCGGCCGTCGATGGTGGGTCGGATGCCAATTCGCGGATACAGCATGTTACTTTTCCTCCTCAGAGTATTTTTTGTAGCCGGGATGCCTGCCGGTAACATGATAATAATTTTCTCTTAAATCCAGCAGCTGGTCGATTTTGGGACGGGGAATTTCCTGCGCGCCGCCCAGCAGATGAGCCACAAGACTGATTTTGGCGTACAGCTCCAGCGTTTCCATGCGGTAGTAGGCGGTGAGCAGATCGCAGCCCATGGTGAGTGCGCCGTGATTTTGCAACAGCAGAACATCGTGTTCTTTCACATACGGGGCGATGGCCTCCGGCACCTCGTAGGTAGAGGGCGTGCCGTAGGGCGTAACGGGAATGGAGCCAATGGCAATAACGGTTTCAATCATGCTGTACTGGTCAAGCGGCTTGTTAGCCACGGCAAAGCCGGTGGATGCTGGCGGATGGGCATGCACCACAGCGCCGACGTCCTCGCGTTCCTCGTAACAGCGCATATGCATTTTCATCTCGCTGGAGGGCTTGTACCCCTCAGGGCCTTCCAGCACATTCATCGCTGCGTCCACACGAATCAGCTTGTCCGGCGTGATCATGGATTTGCTGATCCCACTGGGCGTAATCCACCAGGTGCCATCGCTGTTTTTGACCGATACGTTTCCGTCGTTCGCGGCCACCCAGCCAAGCTGCCACATTTTGTGACAGACATCACAGATTTGTTCTTTGATATCCATAGAGCGTTCCTCCTTAGATTTCAAGCCGGTAAGTCTATTTTGTTTCGCACCATAGATGAACAAATACAGTATACCGCTTGTGTTTGATTTTCGCTTGTGCTATCATAGCAAATAGTAGTACAATATTCACCTTTTGGCGTTTGGAGGTTGCAGTTTTGAAACTCTTGCGCTATCATGAAGCCAGGCAGCGTGGCACAATTGATTTTCCATTGGAATACCACTACCTGAATGTGCATCACCCCAGATATCAGATGCCCTATCACTGGCACGAGGAATATGAAATTCTGTATGTGCTTACGGGCGTTTTTGAAATGACGCTGGACGATGAGACGGTTACGCTTGGCTCGGGAGATACGGCGTTTATCGCCGCAGGCAGCCTGCACGGTGGTGTGCCGCACGATTGTACGTACGAATGCGTGGTGTTTGATATGCGCCTGCTGCTAAAATGCAACGATCACTGCAAGCAGCAGGTGGGGGAAATCCTGCACAGAAAGCTGGCTCTGAAAAGCTGCTTTCGCTGCGATGACCGCGAAATTCTTCCTACCATTCCGCCTATGTTTGAGGCATTGCGCACCCAATGCGCCGGCTGGGAGCTGATTACGCTGGGATGCCTGTTCAGGTTCCTTGGCGAATGTCTTAAGTACAACGCCTATCAGCCGCTGGATCCCGCAACGCATTGCGACGATAAACGGGTTTTGCAGCTGAAAACCGTTTTTGAGATGATTGAAAACGATTATACCCAGCCGCTCACGCTTGATCAAATGTCCAACGCCGTGCACATGACGCCCAAGTACTTCTGCCGTTTTTTCAAGGCGGCCACCCATCGCACGCCGATTGACTATTTAAATTATTACCGTATCGAAGCCGCCTGCTACGAGCTGGCTGCTACGGACAAGAACATCACGGAAGTGGCCCTGGACGTTGGTTTTTCCAATTCCAGTTACTTTATCCGTTTGTTCCGTAAATACAAGGGAATTACGCCCGGCAAATATCTGTCTACCATACGTAAAACCAACCAACAAGGAGGAAAGAAAAATGCTTAAAGGAGTACCTGCCATCATCCCCCCTGCATTGCTGAAAATACTGTGCGAAATGGGGCACGGAGACGAAATTACCATTGGTGATGCCAACTTTCCCGGCTGCTCCCTGTGCGACAGAGTCATTCGAATGGATGGCCACGGCGTACCCGAAATTCTGGACGCCATCCTCAGCCTGATGCCGCTGGATCAGTACACAGAGCATCCTGCCGCGCTGATGCAGGTGGTTCCGGGGGACAGGACGGAAACACCAATCTGGGAAAACTACAAGCAAATTTTAGGCAAACATGAGGAACGCGGCGCGGAGTGCCTGGAGCAAATCGAACGGTTTGCTTTCTATGACCGTGTGAGGGAAAAAAGCTATGCGGTGATCATGAGCGGCGAAAAAGCGACCTATGCCAACATTATTCTCAAAAAGGGAGTCATCAAACAATAACTCCCATCGAATCGAAAATCCATTTCAAACCTTTGACCGCAGTTTCATTGATGAAAAGAATGTGACAGCGGTCTTTTTTCTACGCCATGCATCTTTGCCGGGCGGGATGCTTTTGAGAAAGGATAAGGTACAACGGAAAAGACGCCGCATGCAGGCCTTGACAGAGCGGCTTGGAATTACCGTAGCTTTTCAGCCACATAGAGGTATGTTGTTTTCGTCAGCCTTATTGAAGTGTGCGCGGCTTCATCAGCTGCTGGATCAGCACAAATACACCTGCTGCCAGCAGAAAATCGCCCACGCTTGCTACGCCGGGGGAGAGAATGGTTACCGGGATGGTATCCCCTAAAAACCACAGCGGCGCACCGTACTCTACCAGCGCATACTCGTACAGCTGCCCCGATTGAACATCCGCAATGAATTTTGAAAACAGGGCGTTTTCGTAAATCACCGGACTAACCGGCATGCGAAATCCGTTTGCGGCCATCGCTGCCAGATTGCATCCGCTTGCCAGGGCGATCAGGCCGCTTGCCAAACGATGCTGCCGGTTGAGAAAGCAAAATAAAAACAGCAGGGCGTACTGCACGAGTACCTCCGCCGCAAGCCAGTTCCACGCGTCGCCGAAAAGCCGCTGCCACAGCGGTATCGCGGCTTCCAGCAAAAAGGCCAGCACGGGTAAGGAAACCCCTCGCAGCGGCGCCTGCAGATAATTCGACAGCCGTCCGCCGCGGAAATAGCCAATCAGCACCGCCGCTGCCAGCACCCAAATAAGGATCATTCCTGTCCATCCGCCTTTCTGCAAAAACCCCAGTAGGCTTACGCTCAGAGCATCGAAAAAGCATGCCTGTGGCGATCTTTTCTGCCGGGAATGCACCATTTGCCTATTCGCCTACGGTTCGCCGGGTGGCAAATGGTGTAAGGGAAGCCTTGCAGCGCAAGGCTTCCGAGCTCACCGCACATGTCGCTGGGCCCGGAACAAGAGTCGGAGGGTTGCAGCTCCACCTGCCAGAGGGTTTATCGACAGCCTGAGGCTTACGCTGTTGCTTCCGTTTTTTCCTCCAGCAGATGTGTGAATACCTCCACAATCTCCGGGTCAAACTGCGTGCCTGCGTTTTCACGCAGAATTTGAATCGCCACTTCCTGCGGCATTCCCTTGCGGTACGGACGGTCGCTGGTCATCGCGTCATAAGCATCAGCCACGTTGAGAATGCGCGCATACAGATCCGGCATTTCCGCTGTATCCCGATGCGGATAGCCGCCGCCGTCATACCGGCGATGATGGTTGCGTATCATCTCCACCACATCCGGCTTGAGCTGAAGATCCCGGATGATTGCTACGCCGATTTCGGGATGGCGTTCCATCTCCGCACGTTCTTCATCCGTAAGCGGGCCCGGTTTGCGCAAAATACGGTCGTCCACGCCGATCTTGCCCAGATCATGCAGCATGGCGCCCTCGCGAATGTGCTCTATCTGTGATTCGTGCAGATGCTTTGCGCGTGCAATCTGCACCGCATATTCGCACACGCGTTTGGAATGGCCCTGCGTATATGGGTCTTTAGCTTCCATGGTGGATACCAGCACCTGAATCATGCGCATCTGCTGGCTCTTGGAATCCAGATACAGCTTCCAGGCGTAGCGCGCCAGCATCAGCGGCAGGAGCATCAGGAGAACGATCCATTCGCCCGACGGAATGCCGTAAAGCAATGCCAAGAGCAGGCTGATGGGCACGGCTGCCAGAACGTTGGGCGTTAAGCCAAGAATCTGCGAGAACGCTTCGCGGATGCTGATCTGGCCATTCAGGTAAAACAGCAGCATCATCATAAACGCATTCACACAAAATGCGCCTACGGAATAAATGACTGTTGGCACAATAACCTTTGGAAAGCTCAAATCGCCCGGCAAAATATCCATAGCGCCGCACAACGCTGCGGGAAGAAGCACCGCCATGGTTACGTTGGCAAGGTTAAAGATGGTCTTGTACAGGGGCATATTGTAAATGGTATAGACCTTTCCATCCCCTGCGCTGCGATCTACGGAAAAAAAGCTGGATGCTGCATACATCACAACGGCCATGGCCGGACCCTCGTACAGGCAAATGGCCACCATACTGAGAATGGAAACATCAATCACCTGATCCGCGCGCATATAAATCGGGAACGAACGACACAGCGTGCACAGAATCAGCATGCTTACCAGAACACTCACATGGGCCAGACGCCCTTCCAGCCACACCTGCCGGCAGCAAAGCGCAATGCCGATCAGCCCAATCAGGTTGGTTAGAGCCACAAAAGCAACGGCACGCTTTTTCATTCGCATCCAAGCTCCTTTTATGCCGCGGTATTGGGCCGCAGGCACCACATGTGTAGATGGGAAAATATATGTGAAAACAGACCGCCGGCGCTTCATTTGTTCTTAACGCCAGGAGATAAAAGCGCCCGCCGAGAGAACCAGGGATACCAGAGCAGCCAGCGCGCTCAGGATCTTCGCCTTTTTCATTGATATAGCCCTCCTCTTCGAGGCTCTGTCCTCCGCTAAATGGACAGGCTATATCCGCTTCGCTAAAAAGGTTTGACAGGTTGAGGCCGACGGTCTGTTTTCAGCCGTGAATCAGGCTGCGGGAAAAATCAAATGGTCTGTAAATGCTTTTCCAGATTACGGTTGATTGCATCAAGCGTGGCGCGAACCACGCTTTGCATTTCCTGCACCACACGGCAGGCTGAACCGGTAAGAATGCGGTTGTCCTCCACTGCGCATTCCAGGAGCACCACCACCAGTGGAACGCCTGCAATGGATACCTTTTGTACCTCCAGCAGGCTGTATATGCCTTCATCGCCCACGATTGCGCTAATGGCATCCAGCGTGGCCTGCGCAATCATACGCAGACGGTAGGTCTCCGCCTTGGCGCTAGGATAGGCAGCTTCGCCGCTGTAATCCGCACCGTCATATTCCAGCGTTACGCGAATCACGCACTTTTCGTCGATTTCTTCGTAGCTCATGCCCTTATAACGGACACGCGCCGTCATTTTGGGCTTGCAGGATAAATCCAGCGCCATCTGCGCAACTGAAACGATCCGGTGATCAATCCGAATGCCGAAGGCGGCAAAGAGGGCTGACTGCACATCCCGCACAATCTGCTTGGCATTGCGCGACGTATTGGCCAGAATATGGATTTCTTCGATCTCTTCCATATCCCCGGGCGATGCGTCGTCCGCCAATTTTACGCCTGCGGCGCTCACGCCAGGCAGCTGACACAAGAGAGTACGGATATCTTCGATTGTCCATTGCCGACCTTTCTCACCCGTGTGCACTGCAAGACCTCCCAGCCATAACAATTATCATTATTATAATGTTTTTCCCGATTAAAAGCAACAGAAAACTACATCGCTGTACAACTTTCGCAGGCGATTCGACGGATTGCTCAGGTATATCGACTGTATACGAGCGTGCTCTGACGTATCAGCATATGGCCGAAATGCTTACGCAGCCTTGGTTTTGCCGGTATATCCGATCATCCAACAAAGCGTTATGGCGATGGGCGGATCTGCCTTTCTTTACTCTTTGCGCTGATAACGCTCGCAGGCGTATACGGACGGATCTATCTGTCTGTTGTTATAAAAATTGCGCTGGCAAAGTACCTAAATTGAACAAAGGTCAAAAATGGGAAAAAATGTTTAAATGATAATTTTCTGGTAATCGTTGTGAAAAACAAAACACGATTGTTTTTATACGATGGTACAAAAGCAATCGTGTTGGTTTGGCAACAGTTGATAATAATGATACGGTTTCAGAGGGTTTCATTTGGTTTCACTCAAATTGGAAACCATAGCGGTGAAAGTGAAACCATACTTGTCCGTTTGTTAACCTGGAATTGCTCGCTCAATGCTGTTTAGCCCCTCATATAAGTCGTTGAATGATTTCCCCCGATTACACCTACCATAGGAAAACTCTTTATTCTCTCCATATTCAAGCAAAAAACATTTTGTCAGTTCTTCAACCGTCTGCTCAAAAGCGCAAAAAAATTGTTGATAGGCAAATTTACTTGCCACTGATCCGTCCTCAAAACAATTCGTTATCAGTGATTCGGTCACCTGATCCAGAGGATACATCTTGATATGCATTAGTTCATGTACAATGACCTCTTCAAGGTTCTCTTGCTTGGGATTGACTGCATTCAAAAGCAAAATAGCTTTTCGGTCATCACAATCAATTTTGAAATCGCTGGTTTTTGGCCAGGCCGGGTCTTCGACGAATTTGAGTTTTATGTCCCAGGCAGGTGTAATTCACAGTTTACGGATATATTTTTCAAAAAGAGCCGTCAGTAATTGTTTATCCATTGTATTCCTCCATCTTTAATTCCAATTTGTCGAATTATATCAGATTATTATGTTTTCTTTATGTTTTCTTCTACTAAAAAACACAATGGTTTCGTATCAAAACCATTGTGCTGATATGGTCTGGGTGAGAAGATTCGAACTTCCGGCCTCTTGAACCCCATTCAAGCA
>JAEDGL010000091.1 GCA_016297535.1 Clostridia bacterium
GTGACAGGCCGCATTCCAAGGCGTAATGCCCGAAACCGGCTTTCCGGCGTGGCGCACTGTGTGTCCGCACGTCCACAGCGGTTGAACCGCTGCGGCTGTTCCTGTATTTTTCTGTGATGTGATAATATGGAATTGAACAGACCTGCAAATCGGAATTTAAGGAGGAAATAATGTGAGCATAACGATTAACATATACTACTCCGGCAGAAATGGTGCTGCCCATAAGTTTGCCGAAGAAATGGTGTCAAGCGGCACTGTTGCAGCGATCCGGAATGAAAAAGGAAATCTTCAATATGAGTATTTTGACCCTGTGGAGGATACTGAAACAGTTCTGCTGATTGATAGTTGGGTAAATCAGGATGCTATTGACATGCATCATCGCACACCGATGATGCAGAAGATCATAGAGCTTCGGGATAAATATGATTTACATATGAAAGTTTTGCGGTTTGTTTCGGACGATGTGCCACAAGCAGACAATTCGTTCATTCGTGAATGAGAAAACAGCACCGACAACTTCCAGTTTGTCGAACAGATAGGAAAGATTCACTTCGAACAGGGGACAACATCCCTCGCGCCGTTTGAAGGTTATCCTCTTATGGCAAAAGGCAAAAAACAGCATGGAAAAAGGCGGTTTTCCTCCGGCAAAGCCCTGCCGGAGGAGCCGCCTTTTGGAATGGATCCCAATTTTTGGGCTGGACGTTTTTTGACCATTTTTTCGGGAATTTGTGCAAACTGCTTGACTTTTGGAGGGGGGGTGTGGTATATTGGCCATACGAAATGGGTTTCATATCTTTGCTCCTGTTTACGGGATCGAAAATTTGCTGCGAAAACAGCAAATTTTCTGTGTAAGAAGAAAAGAAACCGGTTTCAAAAAGCAGATAACGCGTCCTCCGTTCCCATCGGAAGAGCGTGTGAAAGGGGCGGGAAACCTTGGCCAAAGCAACCAAACCCATTGTTAACGACCAGCTGAGCTACAAAAAGCCAAGCTTCTGGCAGCTGCTGGTTCAGAACAAGACTCTGATCCTGATGTGTACGCCGGCGATCATCTTCTTCTTTGTGTTCTCATACATGCCCATGCCGGGCGCGTACATCGCCTTTACGAACTTCCAGTACAACAAGGGCATCTTTGGCAGTCCGTTCGTGGGCCTGCAGAACTTCAAGTTTCTGTTCATGAGCGGCCAGCTGACGCTGCTGCTCAAGAATACGGTGCTGTACAACATTGCCTTCATCCTGCTGGGCAACATTCTGCAGCTGATGTTTGCCATCCTGCTTAACGAGGTGGCCTGCAAGTGGTTCAAGAAGACCACCCAGTCCATGATGTTCCTGCCCTACTTTATCTCCGACGTTCTGGTTTCCCTGCTGGTGTACAACCTGCTCAACTACGACTACGGCTTTATCTCCAACGCTGTGCGCAACCTGGGCGGCCAGATGGCCAAGGTGTACCAGATGCCCAACGCCTGGCCCATCATCATCGTGCTGGTCAACCTGTGGAAGGGCACCGGCTACGGCACGGTAGTGTACTTCGCTGCCATCACCGGCATGGATACGTCCATGATGGAAGCGGCGCAGATCGACGGCGCCAACGGCTTCCAGCGCATCCGCTACATCACGCTGCCTACGCTGAAGCCCACCGTGGTAATCCTGTTCCTGTTTGCCATCGGCGGCATCCTCAAGGGCAACTTCGGTCTGTTCTACAACCTGGTTGGCAACAACTCCATGCTGTTTAAAACCACGGACATCATCGAGACCTATGTGTACCGCTCCATGATGAACAGCTTCAACTTTGCGCAGTCCAGCGCGGTTGGCCTGTTCCAGAGCGTTGTCGGCTTCTTCATCGTCATCGCGGCCAACGCCTTTGCCAAGAAGCTCGACCCCGATTATGCGCTGTTCTGATCAGCAAGAGAAAGGAGAGGCTGTTATGTCCAAAGGTCCTGCCAATCAGGCGCCGGTGATTTTGAATCACCCCAAAAAGATCAAGCTGGATATGTCCGACCGCATCATTCGCGGCGTAACCTATGTGCTGGTTTCCCTGTTTTCCATCTGCTGCATCATCCCCTTCTGGATGGTGATCGCGTCCTCCTTCTCCACGGAGGAGGCCATCCGCCGCACGGGCTTCACGCTGTGGCCCACGGATTTCTCCCTGTTTTCCTACGAGCTGCTGTTCCGCTCGCCGGATCAGATGCTGGGCGCCTATGCGGTAACCGTTAGCCTGGCCGTGGTGGGCACGCTGCTTGGCCTGTTCATCATTTCCATGACGGGCTATGCCCTGCAGCGCAAGGATTTCCCCTTCCGCAACGGCATCATGTTCTACATCTACTTTACCTCCCTGTTCTCCGCCGGCCTGGTTCCCTTCTATCTGCTGATGAAGCAGACGCTGAACCTGGCGGATACCTACTGGGCGATTCTGCTGCCCCTGCTGATGAGCCCCTGGCTGATTGTTCTGATGAAGAACTTCGTCAAGGCCATTCCGCACGAGATTACCGAATCCGGCAAGATCGACGGCGCGGGTGACTTCCGCATTTTCTGGGCGCTGATTCTGCCCTCCCTGAAGCCTGCCCTGGCCACCATCGGCCTGTTCCTGGCCCTGGGCTACTGGAACGAGTGGTACTACTCCAGCCTGTTCCTGTCCTCCAAGGTGGAGTACCGCCCGCTGCAGTACCACCTGTACAACGTCATCAACAAGGTGGCCAGCCTGAAAAACTCCGTTGCCGGCTCCAACGTTGTGCTGGATGACCTGCCCGGCGAAACCCTGAAAATGGCCACCGCGTGCGTGGCCACCGGCCCCATCATTCTGCTCTACCCCTTTGTGCAGAAGTACTTCGTAGCCGGCCTTACCGTTGGCTCCGTCAAGGGCTGATCCATCGATTCTCGGCGGCTTTGCCGCTGAAGATAAATATTGAAGGAGGACCCATCATGAAGAAGCTTGTTGCCCTGATGATGGCGATGCTCATGGTTCTGGCCTGCGTTCCCGCGATGGCCGAGATCGATACCTCTGAGCATGTGGTCATCACCTACCTCGTAACCGGCGACATCCCCAGCAACCGCACCGATGAAGTGCTGGCCAAGATGAATGAAAAGCTGACCGAAAAGGTGAACGCTGAACTGGCCGTGCACTGGATTGAGTGGACCGACTGGACCACCAAGTACAACCTGGCTCTGGCCACCCAGAGCGGCGACATCGACCTGATCGGCACCGCTACCGACTGGCTCAATGCCTGGCCCAACATTCAGAAGGGCGCTTTCCTGCCCCTGTCTGAGGAAATGCTGCAGACCTACGCTCCCCAGACCTGGGCCAACGTGCCTGCCGAGAACTGGGAGCTGTGCAAGTACAACGGCGAGATCTACCTGATCCCCGAAGACGAGTACTCTCAGTGGACCAACCATGGCTTCCTGTACCGCGGCGACTGGGCCAAAGAAGCCGGCCTGGAAAACGGCGTGCATTCCTGGGAAGACCTGGGCAAGTACTTCCAGTACATCAAGGAGAACAAAGAAGGCGTGATCCCGTGGGACGCCAACGGCAACGGCAGCTCCTATGCTCCCCAGATGGCCGGCGGCTGGCAGACCTCCCATACCCCCAACGTTTACATTGAGGGCATCGGCGTGGATCTGTTCTACGGCGAATCCAAGGACAACCCCTACACCCTGTCCACCTACTACATTGAAGGCGACGAGCTGGTCAATTTTGCCACCGAGATGAAGAAGTGGGCCGACGCCGGCTACTGGCGCACCGACGTGCTCAACTACACCGGCGACGTGATGGCCGAAATGTATGAGGGCCTGACCGGCGCTCATCAGCACCACACCCAGACCTGGACCGGCGAGCGCACCAAGATGGCCGAAAAGCAGCCCGGTTCTGACGTTGGCTTCTTCTGGTTTGGCGAGGAAATGAGCAACGTTGTGGGCCTGAACATCACCCACGGCGCCATGGCCGTTGCCATGACCTCCAAGAACCCCGAGCGCGCTCTGATGGTGTACGACCTGATGCGCAACGATCCCGAGATCTACCGCCTGATGCAGTACGGCATCGAGGGCGACATGTACACCGTGGATGAGAACGGCTACATCGTTCGTCCCGAGGGCTGGAACGACGGCACCATGGGCGTAAGCCTGAACTACTGGTGGGGCCGCCGCGACGAGCTGGAGCTGCGCTCCGCCGACCGCGACTGGGAAGCCATCGATGCTCTGTACGCCGAGTACGAGAAGGTTAAGATCAACTATCCCTACGGCCGTGTTGTGTTCGACCTGAGCAACATTCAGATGTACCTGGACAACCTGTCCAACGTGTACAACACCTATATGCCGCGCATCGTGTTCGGCATGGTGGATGATCCCGCTGCGTTTGTTGCCGAGTTCCGTGATCAGCTGAAGGCTGCCGGCATCGACCTGTGCATGCAGGAAATCCAGAACCAGATCAACGCCGCTTACGGCCTGTAATCCGTCGTTGACAGCCGGGTAAAACCGGTACAATAAAGCGGGGGCTGCCGCGGGAATCCAATTCTCCCGGCAGCCCCTCGTTTCATGTTACAATGGAGGCACCCATGAGCACGAAGATGAACCTGAACCTTGACTGGCGGTTTCACCTTGGGGATGAAACCGGCGCGGATTTTATGGGCTGGGACGACAGCGCTTGGCGCGTTGTTACGCTGCCGCACGACTGGTCCGTGGAGCATCCCTTTGACAGGGCCCATGCAAGCGGCACGGGCTACCTGCCCGGCGGCACCGCGTGGTACCGCAAGCATTTTGTGCTGCCCGCAGATGTATCGGGCAAGCGCGTGCGCATTACCTTTGGCGGCGTGTACAAGCATGCCAGCGTGTGGATCAACAGCAACTATCTGGGCCAGCGCCCCTATGGCTATGCCACCTTTACCCACGATATAACCGAGTTTGTACGCCCCGGCGAAAACGTGATCTGCGTGCGCGTGGAGCACAACGAGGTGGCGGATTCCCGCTGGTTTACCGGCAGCGGCATCTATCGCGATGTTACGCTGGAAATAACCGGCCTGTGCGCCTTTGCCACCGACGGCATTTTTGTAACCACGCAAAAGGTGGAAAACGGCACGGCCACCCTGAAGGTGCAGTATGAAACGCTGGGCGCGGACGGCGCAGAGTTTGCCCTGCAAAAGCCCTGCGGCTGCGTAGTGGCGCAGGCGCAGGCCACCGGCGAATGCGGCTCGGTTCTGCTGACCGTGCCCGAGGCCATGCTGTGGAGCCCCGGGCAGCCCACCCTGTACCGGCTGGTTGCCAGCGCCGTCAGGGATGGCGCCGTCACGGATGAAAACGTCATTCCCGTTGGCATCCGCACCATCCGCTTTGACTGCGACAAGGGCTTTTTCCTCAACGGCGTCAGCACCAAGCTCAAGGGCGTGTGCGTGCACCATGACGCGGGCTGCCTGGGCGCCGCCGTGCCCAGGGCCGTGTGGGCGCGCCGGTTGCAAACCATCAAGGCAAGCGGCTGCAACGCCCTGCGCACCGCCCACAATCCACCCGACAGCCTGTTGCTGGATCTGTGCGACGAGCTGGGCCTGCTGGTGATGGACGAGGCCTTCGACGAATGGGAGGGCACCAAAAACAAGTGGTGGCAGGGACACAACGTGTATCCGCCCAAGCGCTTTGGCTATGCCGAGGATTTTCCCCAGTGGCACCGGGTCGATCTGGAGGGCATGGTAAAGCGCGACCGCAACCATCCCTGCATTGTGATGTGGTCCATCGGCAACGAGATCGATTATCCCAACGATCCCTATGTCACCCCGCTGTTCCGGGAGGTGCTTGGCAACAACGACGCCAACAAGCCCCTGGCCGAGCGCCTGTACGACGTGCGCAAGCCGGACGCGGGCCGTCTGGCCACGATGGCGCGGGAGCTTACCGGCATTGTGCATGCGCTGGATACCACCCGCCCCGTTACCAGCGCCCTGTCCTTCCCGGAGCTTTCCACCCGCACCGGCTATGCCGATGCGCTGGACGCCTCCGGCTACAACTACAAGGAGCAGTTTTATGCCGAGGATCATGCCCGCTTCCCGGACCGGGTGATCTTTGGCAGCGAGAACAGCCACTCGCCCGAGGCATGGTATGCCGTTCGCGATCATGAATACATCTGCGGCCAGTTCCTGTGGACGGGCGTAGATTTCCTGGGCGAGTGCCGCGGCTGGCCGGTGCGTATTTCCCAGGCCGGCATGCTGGATCTGGCCGGCTATGAAAAGCCGCTCTATGCCCAGCGCAAGGCCCTGTGGACCACCGAACCCTACGTGCGCATCGCCGTGTGCGACGCCGCCGCCGAGCACCGCGAGGCATGGTCGCAGCAGTTCTGCTGGGCCGGTGAGGAAGGCCGGATGATGGAGGTCAGCTGCTATACCAACGCCCCCCGGGCGGAGCTTTTCCTTAACGGATGCTCGCTGGGCGTAAAGGAAATAGGCGATCACGACGGCTGCCGCGCGGTGTGGCAGGTACCCTATCAGCCCGGTGAGCTGCGTGCCGTGGCCGGGGATGCGCAGGATGTGCTTTGCTCTACCGGCAAGGCCGAAACGCTGTGCCTGCGCAGCGACGTGAGCCAGCTGAAGGCGGATGGTCAGTCCATCGCGCAGGTGGAGGTAACCCTGTACGATGCGCAGGGACAGGTGGCCGTGTCCGATGACGAATGCGTCAGGTACCAGCTGCTGGGCGATGCGAAGATTCTGGGCATTGAAAACGGCAGGCCTGATGATCTCACGCCCTATGCCGAATCCTTCCGCCATACGTATCATGGCCGCGCGCTGGTCTACATTCGCGCCGGGCGCATGGCCGACAGCCTTGTGCTGCGCGCCTATACCCGCAGCGGCCTGCGCGCGGAATGTGCGCTAATGCAGCAATAAGCCCTTTCCACCCGTTTTCCTGCCCGCTCTGCGGCGCGGGAAAACGGGTTTTGCTTGCCCAAAGCCAATGCGGATGGTATGATAGAAAAACCAGAAAACCGATACACCCGAAAGGAGTTCCATCCATGAGATATTTTGAGCAATCCGGAAACGAACTGATCTGGCGCAACAAGGGCGAAACGCTGGTGATCAGCCCGTGGGGAGAAAACAGCCTGCGCGTGCGCTCCACCCTGCAGGGGGATGTGGCGGATGCGCGCTTTGCGCTGCTGGAGCCCGATAAAACCGAGGTGGAGATTGTGGTGGAGGAGATGCACGCCTCCATCCGCTGCGGCAATCTGACCGCCGATGTGGGCATGGACAACTGGCACCGGCTGGCGCAGATCACCTTCCTCAACCAGCGCGGCGAGGTGCTGCTGCGCGAAACGCCCGCCGCCAACGCCCTGGCGCTGCGCTGCCGCAAGTTTGAACCCCATCTGGGCGGGGACTTTGCCCTGACGGCCACCTTCGAGGCGCAGCCGGACGAGCATATCTACGGCATGGGACAGTATCAGGAGGAAATTCTGGACTGGAAGGGCTGCACGCTGGAGCTGGCGCACCGCAATTCCCAGGCAAGCGTGCCGTTTTACATTTCCAGCCGGGGCTACGGCTTTCTGTGGCACAACCCGGCCATCGGCAGCGTCAGCTTTGGCCTCAACCGCACCACCTGGCATGCCGAAAGCACCAAGCAGCTGGATTACTGGGTAACGGCGGGCGACACGCCCGCGCAGATCAGCGAGGCCTACGGCCGGGCCACCGGCTTTGTGCCGGAAATGCCCGAATACGGCCTGGGCTTCTGGCAGTGCAAGCTGCGCTACTGGAATCAGGAGCAGCTGCTGGAGGTAGCCAGGGAGTACAAGCGCCGGGGGCTGAAAATCGACGTGATTGTGTGCGACTTCTTCCACTGGCCCCGAATGGGCGATTACCGCTTTGATCCCGAATTCTTCCCGGATCCCGCGGCCATGGTGAAGGAGCTTAACGACATGGGCATCGAGCTGATGGTAAGCGTGTGGCCGCAGGTATCGCTCAAAAGCGAAAACTACGAGGAAATGCTGCAGCAGGGCCTGCTGGTGCGCGCCGAATACGGCGAGCAGATCGGCATGCGCTTTGTGGAGGACAGCATGTTCTTTGACGCGACCAACCCCCGCGCCCGTAAGTATGTGTGGGAAAAGATCAAAAAGAACTATTTTGACATGGGCATCCGCATCTTCTGGCTGGATGAGGCCGAGCCGGAGTACGGCACCTACGAGTTTAAAAACTACCGCTATCACCTGGGCAGCAATCAGCAGATCGGCAACCTCTATCCCCAGGCCTATGCCCGCACCTTCTACGAGGGCATGAAGGAGGCCGGCATGGAAAACCCCGTCAACCTGCTGCGCTGCGCCTGGGCTGGCAGCCAGCGCTACGGCGCGCTGGTGTGGAGCGGCGATATCATGTGCGACTGGACGTATTTCCGCAGCCAGATCTGCGCGGGGCTCAACATGGGCTGCGCGGGCATTCCGTGGTGGACCACGGATATCGGCGGCTTCCACGGCGGCTGGCCGGAAAAGCCGGAGTTCCGCGAGCTGCTCATCCGCTGGTTCCAGTGGGGCGCGTACTGCCCGGTGATGCGCCTGCACGGCGACCGTCAGCCCACCGAGCGTGTGTTCCGCGCGGATGGCACCCCGGTGCTCAGCTCCGGCAGCAACAACGAGGTGTGGAGCTTTGGCGAGGAGGCCTATCCCATTCTGGTCAAATACATGAAGCGCCGCGAAAGCATGCGCCCCTATGTGCGCGAGCTGATGCACCAGGCGCACACCCACGGCACGCCGCTGATGCGCGCCATGTTCTACGAGTTCCCCGAGGATGCCGCCTGCGTGGGCCTGAAGGATCAGTACATGTTTGGCAGCCGCTATCTGGTGGCGCCGGTTATGGAGCCGGGCATGCGCAGCCGCAGCGTGTATCTGCCCGGGGGACGCTGGCAGGATGTGGACACCGGCGCGATCTATGAGGGCGGGCAGACCGTAACGGTGGACACGCCCATCGAGCGCATGCCTGTGTTTGAAAGGCTGGCGCAGGAAGCTTCGGATCGGGATTGACAATTCTTTCACAGAGTGATAAGATACGCCTGTAAGGCAAATCACAGGCTGTCGATAAACCTTCTGGGAGGTGTCGGAGGGCCGCAGCCCTCCAACTCTTGTTCCGAGCCCAGCGACCTGTGCGGTGGGCTCGGAAGCCTTGCGCAGCAAGGCTTTCCTTACACCATTTGCCGCCCGGCGAGCCCGTAGGCGAGTAGGCAAATGGTGCATTCCCGGCGGGAAAGATCGCCCCAGGCGAGCTTTTTCGACGCTCTGAGATACGCCTGTAAGGCAAATCAGGCAGCCTTGCGTTTTTTTGAGGCAAATGATGAAGGAGGAATGATTCCCATGTCCAACCGTATCGTGCTCAATACCATTTCCTATCACGGCAAGGGCGCTATTGGCGAAATTCCCGGCGTGATCAGGGCCCGTGGCTTTCAGAAGGTTTTTGTCTGCACCGATCCCGATCTGATCCGCTTTGGCGTAAGCGCCAAGGTCACTGCCCTGCTGGATGAGGCTGGAATCGCCTACGAGGTGTATTCCGATATCAAGGCCAACCCCACCATTGAAAACGTGCAAAGCGGCGTGGCTGCCTTCAAGGCTGCCCAGGCGGATTGCATTGTGGCCATCGGCGGCGGCTCCGCCATGGATACCGCCAAGGGCGTGGGCATTATCATCAACAACCCCGAGTTTGCCGATGTGCGCTCGCTGGAGGGCGTTGCTCCCACCAAAAACCATGCCGTGTTCACCATCGCCGTGCCCACCACCGCCGGTACCGCCGCGGAGGTAACCATCAACTACGTGATCACCGATGTGGAGAAGAAGCGCAAGTTTGTATGCGTGGATACCAACGACATCCCCGAGATCGCCGTGGTGGATCCCGATATGATGTCCACCATGCCCAAGGGCCTCACCGCCGCCACCGGCATGGACGCGCTGA